>NZ_JBHFNS010000062.1:0-40277 GCF_041929135.1 Floridaenema fluviatile BLCC-F154
TTACCCGATTGCTGTTAATAAATTTGATGATGAATGTAATCAAGGTCAAGTCGAAAAAACCTCAGAAGATACTTTGATTGTTAAAGGTAATAATTATTGTTTATCTTGGCAGATAGAATCGTCAGAATCGGGAGTATTTTCTATTTTGGCTACTGATGGTAGAGGAGAATTATTAAGAATGAGGGAAGATAGTAGCGGCGTGTCAGAGTTGGAGTTGGCTTCTAAAATTAATTATTCTGATGTGGAACGATGGAATCAAATTAACCAACAGCTTTTTGTGTTAGAACGTATTCGTCAATTAGAAGTGGAACGTCAAAAAAGTTTGGAGGATAAGCAGATTGAGTATTAGCTTGCCTGGGTAGAATTTTTGTCTAATCTGATTTTTCAGGGCGTAGCACGGTGGGACTGATTCTGGATACTACAGCCTTAACAGTTACTTCTCATTGTTGTCAGTTTGGGATTCTACTTCTTTAAGCCATTGCTCCAGTAATTCGGCAACAACGTCCGATACAGTCCGACCGAGCAAAGCCGCTTGTGCTTTTACCCGACGCTTTAATGAGGTTTCGATAGTTAAATTCATAGGTTCTTTGGGCATTTAATGATTGTACGTCGATACGCATAAACGCAGAAATTTATCTTTCTCCATAGTTTTTCATGTCAAAGTCTATGACTCAGATGGCAAGAGACTTTTTTCTAAAAAAGCTGCCAGACAGCTTTTAAAAATTCGGCACAGAGGACAGTTCAATCAATACTTAGAAACTTTAAACATCACCCGCATTGGTTGGGCTGAACTCAGAGAAATGTTAGCTCTCAAGCTATTCTTAGCCGCTAGATACGGCTACCACTCTCATCTGATGTGGCGCAACTTAAAGCCCAAACAGCGTGAGTATATTCTTACTAAATTCGATATCAACCTAGACGAACAATTCAGGAGATTACAAGATGAATACAAACGGCTCAGTAGCAAATGGTAATGGACGTAAAAAGACAAATTTCGACGCTAAGGCATTACTACAAAACCCAGCCCCGCTCGAACTGAAAAGCTCTCCCAAAACTCCAGAACAGAAAGCAGAAGAATTAAAAGAAGTCGCCAAACATTTCATTGGTTCAGATTCAGAACCCACAGAGCAACTTGAACAAATTCCACCAGAAGAACCAGAAGAAGAACTAGATGCTGAAGAACTTTTGCGCCAGTCTAAGAAAGGAGAAACAGCTGACAAAACTGCTCCCACTCCTGAAGAGGAAGTAGAAGAAACAGAGGAAGCAGCAATTACTAAAGCTAGTGATGCAATTGCCAATAAAACCCAAGAACAAGTAGCCAAATTAGTTAAAGCATCTGCCCAAAAATCCAAAGCCAACCGCTTAACTGGGATGCAGATGGCGCAGAAAGACCTCAAAGAAATCAAGGAAGGTTATAACCTTCAAATGATTGCGGGACTAACAGCATTGAATGAAGATACTGCAATTGATTTAAGCGAACAATTAAATCTTTTAAGGGGATTCACTGACTCACAAACTGGAGAAGAAACCAACAAAGAATTAGAGGAATTGTTGACAAGCGACGACCCAAAATCTTTGGAAGAGTTCTCAAAAAAACTTACAGAATCGTTGGGAAAAAAGGGAAAGCCATCAACATCGGGGTTGAAATTACTACTGGAGAATTAATCAGGTTATTTTTGCTGGCGATGGTGGGTAAATTTACGTTACAGAAGGCACAGATTACCCACCGCAAGAAACGCAAATCTAAACCGGAATTACCCTACAGAGAACCAACACCAGAACAGGTAAAAGAATGGCAACAAACCAGCGAAATGCTCGGATTATTTTAATGGGAGAAGACGACGATGCTGAAACAATTATTCAACTGGATTTTGCCCCGCGAGATGTGGTGCGGACTGAGCGAACAATTAGCATTGAGCCTCTTTTAGATGCACCAATTGTTCCTGTAAAAAGTGCTGAGTTAGTAGAAGCTACTGCACAACCACTAACTCAAACCAACACTCAGACCAACACCCAAGAGATTAACTTTGCCCCCCTGTTATTCGCAGGAATAATGATTGGCTCTATTTGCTTTGCTGGGGGATACATCATAGGAAGAGAGCAGAGCAATTTCAATAAATTGGAGTGGAGAAGATGACCAAAAGTAACTACAACAAAATCCGAATAGCACAGGAACGCACCAAGCAAATAATGTTAATTTGTCTGACATTAATTGGCTTATCAATTGCAGCTATACCTGTACTGAAAGGAGTACAAAGCAATGCACAGTACATATCAAAATAATAACTGGGGACTAGGCTCTTACTTCATGCTTCTGGGTTTTATACTCTCCTGCTCCCTCTTAGTTTGGTGTTCATCTTTTGCACTGTCCAAATTGAACGATGACCAGAAAACTAAACTCACTCAGAATAATTTACAACTGGTGAGCGATAACCGAGAACTGAGAGAACAGCTTAAGAAACTGGACTCCCAGCTAACAACGACCAACACCAAACTCGACAAGCTAAATAAGTGCTTAACCGAGGTGAAATAAAGTGAAACATTGCCCAACTTGTACTTGTGAAAACTGTCAATCTACCGCACAGAAAGAACAGATACTTTGGCAACGTGGAATTGATTCAATTCACAGGTATCCCGGACAATTCAAACCAGCATCAAAACACATCAGCCACGTTACGAGGCAGCCCAATACTACACCAAAAGGACTCAACATCACCTAACACCAAATCAGTCAGTTCTACCCAGCCTAAATTACAGAACTCTGGTTTATCTGACGAGCAGAAACATCAAATAATCAAATTCTGCCAAAAGGACTGGAGTGGTAACGCAATCGGAGGATTAGTATTAGCTGATGGCACCATTACTAGCGAGAAAAACCAAGCTGCTGACCCTACACAGTTCTACTTTAACTGGTACGGAAAAGACGCTGTAGGAGTATGGCATCGACACATAAAAGGGATGCCACAGAAGCTAGGAAACGATGACATAAACGCTGCCAATAAAGCCGGATTATCAATGTACATGATTTACGCTCCGGGAGGCAATATCAGGGAAGATTCCTATATTTGGGATGAATATCATCCAGGCGGAAAAGTTAATAGAAAACCAGTTCGTCATTACAGAATTTGTTTTATTTGTCCCACTGATGAGCAGTTAAAAGAGGAAATAGAACGAGCCAACAGATACATCAAAGAAGACAATGAAAACTATCAGAAAGAAGTGGAAGCATCCCGCCAAAGAGTTGAGAAAAAATACAATCAGACCCAAGCCAAACTTACTGCTGCGACGCTGGCGATTGAATCTGCCGAAGACCGGGTAAATGTATTAACTGATAAGTATCGTTTAGCCGCGAGTAACTTGAGGGAAGTAACCCCAATCTTTAGCAGAATGAAACAACATAATTAGGAGATAAAAACCAATGGAATTTGTTAGACAACTTTTCCGCTCGCCTGAATATTACGAGTGTAAATCAGACCAGGAACTTACTAATTTACAGGCTCATGCGACTGAAAGGATGGACACTGCAAAGCGGACTAACAAAGCGTTCCAGGCTAAGAAGAAAACCTTAAAAGCCAACGAACAGATTATCACAGACAATTTGGAATACTGGGAAGAAGACGCACAAAGCAAAACGAACGTCGCTAAAGTTTGGGGTAAGACTGGTAAAAAAATGGGTAAATTGGCTCCCAAATTTGCTGGTGCTTTAGCTGGTGGAGTGCAGGCAGATCAACAAGCTAGAACTCGCGTTCAGGAATTAACAGCGAAGTATGGAAATGTTGCTAGAAATGGGAATGTTTCTGTTCAGATACCAGGATTACCAGGAGGATTTTAATAGATGGATTTCTTTAAAGGAGCCGGGTTTTTCTTAATAGGTTTGAGCATCGCTAAAGGAAGTTTTGAGTTGATGCGAATTTTCGGATTAAAAGACCAAGCGATGTGGCTTTTAGGAATAATAGCTGTGACTTGTTTAATAACAATAGTTGTCTCAGCCGTTGGTTCAGAAAAGTTAATAAATATGGGACATAACCCATATTTTTATTTGCTGTTTGCTTCATCTGCACTGCTCACTTATTTGATGGGAATTGGAATGGCATTTGCCAATTAAACTAAGGGGTTAGGGTGTAGGGGTTAGGTGATAGGGAAACTAACTAGGGGATAGGTGTTAGGGGTTAGGGGCTGGGGGAATTTCTTCTCTTCCCTAACCCCTAACACCTATCCCCTAACCCCCTCTTCTTCCCTAACCCAACCCCTATCACCTAAACTCTTCCCCCAACCGCCAACACCTTTTTTTCATGAGATTTTAGATCATGCCAAATGTAATCAATTTGCACGATTACCACTCACCCAAACACGATGAAAACAGACATACATGGCGATGGATTTGGTTAGGTGGTGGTGTTATTTCCTTACTAGCTAGTGTAAGCTTTAATGCAGTGAAAGCTCCACATTGGAGATTACTAGCTACATTTGCAATCTTTGGTTGTGGCGTGCAGGTAATACGCACGCAGAAAGCGATTGAGAAAGCCACACCATACCGCAGCATGGCTAACGAAGCAGCAATTGATAAAGCGGCATTTGCAACTGGTCAAGAAGTTGAAGCCTCTATGATGCTAACTGAACAAGCTTATTCACAATTCAAACCTGCGAATGAGCCAGCACCACAAACAGAATATATTGAGGAGCAGCCGGAGGAATATTATGATGTTGAGCAATCTTCACCGATTCAGAAAGGGTTTTTATATTTTGACTGCGAACAAATAATAGAAGAGTCTACAGGTATTGGATTGCTGGGTAATAGTGGCAGTGGTAAATCCTGCATCATTCAATTATTAGCTTCTGCGCTTCCCGATAATCAAATTTTAGTATTAGACCCTCATGCTGATGAAACTGAACCCGATTATCCCTGGAGAGGATTAACAGTAATTAACCAGTATGAATTGATAGTTGAACAGCTATCCATCCTACTTGATTTACTAACTCAAAGAGACAAGACACCTCTAACAATTATCTGTGATGAGTGGCCTGCTGTTCGAGCTTATTGTAAGGTGAATAAGCTAAAAACAGCCGATGAATTTATCATCAGATATGGTAGCGAAGCTAGGAAGTTTAACAAACTACCAATCTTTGCGAGTCAGGCGGGAAACACTAAAGCAATGGGACTAGAAGGAATGGGAGACTTTCTGGAGAATTTCACCTTAATCAGACTCAATAAAATTGCTAGGAAGTACGCTAAGAACTTAGTTGACCGCTCAGTGATTGAACGCCTAAAGATGACTGCTTATTGTTGTTTGATTAACGATGATGTCTACCAGCATCCGACTCACGGACATCACAAGAGAGTAGTCAAAGGTGCTACACCAATTGGACTCACTCCACTTAGTTCTTTACCGCTAACAATTCCATTAGTAAGAGGTGTAAATTCAGGCAGAAGTAGCAGACAACAAAAGCAAAATTACACCCAACAAACTTACACAGAACTGGATGATAATGATGATGCAATCGATGTGGAAGTGGTGGAGGATGACCCACCGCACCCACCACGCCCCACCAGTTACCCACCATCACCCACCGACAGTACCCACCAGTACCCACCATTGTTTTATAAGGATTCCACCCATTTACCCACCACTCCCACCCACCACGAATCACCCACCAAAAGTCGTGCTGATATGCTGGTGGAGGACTACCTAACCAACCCCACCGACTATCCAAGGGGGCTGTTTTACGGCAATGATGCTAACACTAACTTTGAGGTATTTCGTATTCTCAAATCAAAGGGGATGAACAAAGCAGACACTATATATGCTTGCTGGCGTGTAGTTAAGAGTGGAACCGATGAAACTTATAAACTTTGTTCCCAAAGGTATGAAGAAATGTTGTTAATGATTGCTCAATACAGTTAATGAAGAATTACGCTATAAGGCCATCCATTAGCACTACAAGAATGAACAACAGAACTGACTTGGGAAAGAACACGATCGCTAGATTTACCCCAAATGGGCAGAAATTAGAAAAAAAAACGCCGCAAATTACTGAGTTTGGCACAGCCTTGGCACAGTTAGGGATGGATTTAAGTGGGTTTAAGGGTACAAAAACTCGGTAATCGATCGTTTCTCGAACAGGCTGCAACAATTGGGACTGGACTCGAAACTTGTAGTAGCATCGTAATCAACAGCATTGCCTCTACATCTGAGAATAATTCTGCATTCAACGAATGGATGTATATCCAAACATAGTTCTGTAATTTGCCGATATCTTCTATACCCATCCCAAGAACAGCTCGGCGATGCACCAGGCGGTTTGATAGTGGTGACCGCATTATGGAACATCTTCAGCCTAACCTACCTGGAACACTGGCTCCGTGTTGCTGCCATGATTGGTATAGCATATTGTGCTGCTGGCACTTCTTAACTTCTTACTTTAGGATGATGAGGAAGTAGACGTTTCTCTTCACGGTGGTGCGAGATGACTCTGTTACCAGACGAAATAGTGGGCGGTCAATACAGAATCATAAAAAAGCTGGGACAAGGTACCTTTGGCGCGACTTATCTTGCAGAAGACTTGCGGGCTTTTGGCAAACAATGTGCCGTTAAACACTTCAACTTTGTCAGTAACGACCCAGCCTCTTTCAACGAAGCCAAGAAATTGTTTGAACGTGAGGCAAACGTTTTACTTACGTTAACTGAGTCTAGGAATAGTCATATTCCCCATTTTATCAGTTATTTTGACGAAAATAAAGAGTTTTACTTAGTACAAGAGTTGATAGATGGGCATACCCTCCGTGACGAACTACAGCAGAAAAACAAGCTTCAGGAAGATGAGGTTGCTGAGTTGTTGGAGGATATGCTGGAAGTTTTGAAATTTTTATATAAGAAAAAGATTATCCACAGGGATATAAAGCCTGAAAATTTGATGAGACGAAGAAACGACGGGAAATTATTCCTTATCGATTTCGGTTCGGTCAAAGAGGTTGTCGCTAAATTGGCAAACAGCAGTCCACAAAATAAACCGACTAAGATTTTCACAACAGGTTACGCCCCCATAGAGCAAATACAAGGGAAGCCAACATTTAACAGTGACATCTATGCTTTGGGAGTGACGGCTCTTGAAGCTCTGACAGGATTAGAGCCTCAAAAATTAAAAGATCCTCACACGGGTAAAGTCTTCTGGCCTAGTCAACTAAAGGTTAGCGATAGGCTGGTAAAAATTCTGGAAAAAATGGTACATGAAGACGACCTGATAGAGCGTTATCAATCAGCTGATGCCGTACTACATGATGTCAAAGACTTTAGAAAGACTCAGGTAGTTTCACCTGGTGGTTCGCCGTCCATCCAAACTTCTCCAGTTCAAATTGTTGTTCCAGGAGTAACAGGATCATCTAGCCTGATTTCCCGGCTAAATACGTGGTTTAAGTCTCTTCCGATATGGTTAACGTTCGGAATCTTAGTATCTATAGTAGTGGGCATAGCTGTTCCTGTAGCGTTTGTTGTCACCAGAGCAATCATGGCTCCAAGGCCAATAGTCACTCCTGACACTTCATCACAGGAACCGGATACTTCTCAACCAAGAGCTACTCCTGACACTTCATCACAGAAAGCGCATACTTCTCAACCAACAACTTCGCCCCCGCCTCCAGAAGATAAAGAGAATGGAACAGGTAATTCATTGCCTCCCGCAGTAAATTGTGGTCCTTTCAGAAAGCCAGGTCAAGTGTGTCCTGAAGGCCAGAAAAATACCTCACCTTGAGATAAGCGTAATGACGGGAAATCAACAAGGAAACCCAAACAGAGCTTGGAAGAATAAAGTCCTAAAGTTCGGTGGATGTCTAAGCTTGTTAAGTCTGGGTGGCATAGAAATTGGGCTAGATCTAGCCCACACAGGAAAAACACTTTCAAAACTACCATTGCTTCCTCAACCAAGCTGTTTGGTCTCCTCTTGCCGTTAGCCGAGTCCTTTTAGGAATGTTAGTGACTACCTTCGCTCCTAACCGTTACTAGCCCTCCCAGAACCGACTGTTACCTTGTGTACTACAAAATTCTGTGTTATGCTACAGTATAAAAAATTACGGTGGCTATAAATACCTACAGCTACTGACCTGACAAGGTGGCCTAACATATGAAACTTGCCGATCCTATCTTATTACTGTTTACATCTGCCGTTGCTGCTGGCTCTATTGCTATCGGCAGTGGTTCTGCCCAAACAAGCTCATATCGTTTTGTTTGTCAACCAAACAACGGGGGGACACCAACGACTTTTGTCGTCCTTCCAAATGGAGAGCAGAGGCAGTTTATTAACTGGCGTTCTGATGCCTTCGTTTTAGTTGGGTATTCCCCAGAAAAACGGTGCAACGAGGTTACGGGTAGAATGAACCAGTACATGGCATCAGGGGGTTTTCAGTATATTACTCATGGAACAATGAATAATACGCCTGTACTTTGTGTGACAAACCGTAGTGGTGGTGGTTGCACAGGTCTTCTGTACACCCTGAAACCCGCACAGGATGGTCGAGCAACGCTGCGGGATTTGATTGAGCTAAATCGGCGAAACTTCAAAGGTGACCCGATGATCGAAGGAGCAAGTTGTCGCACCTACGTTGATATCAACGCTTTGATCCGGGGTGAACTTGAAAGGGCGGAGGTAGTTTGCAACCGTCGGTAGTTCCAATTTGTTCTGATACAGTAACAGCTTAATGAAGCGTACTATAACTCTACTTCTTGCACTAGCTTGTATGTATAGCCCTATATTTGAGCTATCCATGCAGGCTAGCGCTTTACCTGCTTATGCTCAAACAAATGCAACGTCAAATCGTAAACTAACTGAAGAAGAAGTAAAAAGCATAGCCCAGGAGATTACCGTTAGAGCCTTCGTAGAAAACTCTCAAGATTACAGAGCATCAGGGATTTTAATTGACAGACAAAAGCGAAAACAAGGTCAACAGTCAATCTATCTATACCTGGTTCTGACTAACGCTCATGTATTGAAGGGCTTAAATAAAAGAGTAACACGCGAAGGTGGGTATCGAGTCCAAACTTCTGATAATCAAACTCATGAAGCGTTTTTGTATCCAGGAATAAATTGGAAGGGAAATGACTTAGGACTGTTATGGTTCTACAGTGCTAATCAGTATAAAACAGCTAACCTGGGTAAATCAAAAAGTTTAAAAGATTGGGATAAGGTATTTGTTTCTGGCTTCCCTTGTGAAGAAGCTAACTCATGCCAAGGATGGTTCACTTTTACATCCGGTTATGCCTGGACTTGGTTAATTTTACATAGAAAACATTTAGATTCAGGATATCAACTGGGATTTGACAATGATACCAGAGAAGGGATGAGTGGCGGCCCTGTTTTGGATGAAAGAGGTCTGGTAGTAGGAATTAATGGCCGGGGTAAGTATCAACACCTTGGCTTTCGTTCGGGGGACCCATCTGTACCTGATGTCAATCCCTATGCCTATATGGATGGTAAAGATGAGCCTCCTATACAAATTCAAGACACAATGAGATCTTTAGCATGGGCGATTCCAATTGAAACATACATAAATTATGTTAAAAACCCCTTTGATAGACTGCAACTTCCATCCCCCAAAGCTGGCACTCAGTCTTTTGAAACTCAATCATCTCCGGAGCCAAGTCCCACTTCTTCAACGGCTCCGACTACAAGGCAGCGGCGAGAGGATGAGGGAAAAAACAATGACAAAAAATACGATTACAGTCAACAAATACCATATCTTGGAATGGTTGGCGTGATTGCTATTGTTTTGGTTGGTTCTTTGATAGTGATATTCTACTGTTTACTAAACCTTAACGGCAGTCGAGGGAATAAAAGAATGTCTCAGTTTCCTAACTCATCAAAAGCTCTTTTGCCCGCTGATTATCAGGAATCATTTCCTAATATCGAACATATTGCTAAAGTTCTAATTAACTATTCCAAGAAGGAGATTGAATTTTTAGTTGATGGATGTAGTTTATTACTAGAGTATGAAAAAAACTTTAACCGAGAAATTACTTTTTCGGGAAAGCCTGAGATTAAAATTCGTAGTAATGTTTTAAATTGGAATAATCTCATACCTGAGACTGATGTAAAGGAATATCAATTTGGGTTCCCCTCGAAAAGACACAACGATGATGGTTCTGAAGAGATTATTTGGTATTTATATCCTGCGACATCTGTAAGTCGAAAACCTTCGAGTATCACAGTGACATTTACCAGCAACTAGATTTTTATAGGTTATGCTTGATGGTGTAATAAGTAAATGAATTACAGTTATGAAAATTAACTGGTTTCTATGTTTGATTGTTATTGTTGGGCTTGTCACTCAATATCAAAAAAATCAGTCCCAGCTTTGGCAGGTAGTATCTAAACTTCCAAAACCGTGGGAAAAGCGTCAGGATATTGTAGTTCAAAACAATCCATTCTCCAATGCTATACCTACAGGGAAATCTATCAATATTACCCCACAACCAAAAAACATTAAATCAGAACCCACCAAACCAGAAAAACCCAAAGTACTATCACCAGATAAGATTAACGAAGCAGCAGAAAAGTCAACTGTTTTCATCAGCATCTCTGGAAAAATTGTTGGCTCTGGGGTAATCATTGGTCAGAGCGGTAATACTATATATGTTCTAACAGCCAGCCACGTTATTGGTATCCCGCCCGGGGAAAAAGAAGATCCATATAAAATTACTACTAATGATGGTGAAGAGTTTGAAGTGGGTTTTTCTCGCTATGACGAAACTGTGAAACAATTATCTAATACTGATTTATCAGTATTAGTTCTAAAGTCAAATGCTCTACAAATAAAAAATGATAGAATTGCTCAATTAGCAATATCTATATCAGCACAAAGACCAGTTTATATTTTTGGATATCTTCCTTGTTCGCTATCAGCCAAAAGAGAGAAACCGAAACAATACCAGTGGAGTAAGGGGAAAATTTTTAATTTTGAATCAACGCCAAAATTCGATCCTGAAACTAAACTTGGAGGTTATGATGTTTACTACAACAACAACACGATTACGGGCATGAGCGGCAGCCCTGTATTTGATGCTTTTGGTCGCGTTATTGCTATTCATGCAAAGACAGAACAGAAAAAAGCATCGTATGATTCCGAAGCTTGTGAGCCTTTACCCTCAGAGCCAAATCTGTCTTTTGGCGAAAACTGGGGTGTTTCTATCAAGACCTTTTCCAATTTAAAGTCTTATTGGCCTCCCGGTTTAGAAACCGTTTTACAAACAGATTCTTCTTTTGTAGGAGAAAGTAAGTTGGTTAAGCAAGACCCTTCTCCTAATTCTACTGAAACAGTTTCTCCTGTGGGGGTAAATTGTGGTCCTTTCAGAAAGCCAGGTGAAGTGTGTCCCAACAAAAGGTAAGCTGGAAATTAACCATGATTGATGAAAATAAGTACTATTTTGCCCGGATTTCGGCTGTTCCTCTACTTTGACGAACCGAGCCACTTGAGAAATGTCAAACGAAATTTGCTCTTTTCGATTAAGTCTTTGTAAGTTACTCCACGCATTGGACACATACTAATTTTGACGTGGCTGAACTCTGATTGCACGTCTGATTGCAGCTTTTCTAAAAGACTTATTTGCTGATTATATGTGTCCTCCGGGAAATATAACCTAACTTCTCCTCCTCTGTTAAGACATTCGGCATCAGCATATTTTTTAGCAGTTTCCTTCAAAGCATCAATATTTAATTCAACAGAACTCTTCTTGCCTTTATCTAAATCAGCAGGACACCAAGCCTTGGCATCACAGATCAGAGCGCAGGACTTAATATAAAAATCAGGATTTAAATCCTTCCCTGAATTAGATTTAAGAGGAGGCTTAGGTTTCATTTCCACCTCAGACCAATCTAGCTTATCTTCTCCATCAGAATCGAGTAGCATCTTCCAGACTGTTAGTTCACCCTGATCCCCCAGGATTTTTAACCAAGGAATAGTCTTGTATGTCAGGGGATTTTTATTTAAATCTGTAATAATGTTTGTAACAATAGAAGAATCAGCAGAAGCGTTAGCAAGGCTGATTGTAGGAAAGATGATTGAAGCTAAAAAACTTTGATTACCAATTAAAGATTGGATAGATTCAATCTGACCTAAACTTGCCTCAAGACTTTTCAGTCCCTCATAGCAGTTTTCCAGAATGCAGGTGATTTCTCTATCTAGCTCATAATGACTACAATCTAATAAACTTTGAGCGCGACTTTGTAACTCAGCCAATGTATCAATCACTTGATTGAGAGTTGAATCAAGCCTATCGCACTCTTCCTGTAGCCCCATTATCGCCCCAAAGTCTGCTGAATGTCCTCAGCTTGTCCAATTGCGTCATTAAGAGCTTTAATTCCATCAGCACACATATCAAAAATTGCTTTCATTAAAGCTGGCGATTCCGATATAGATGTATCTGGTATTTTTCCAGCAGAAGCTTTGGTTTCTTCAACTAATTCCATAACTTTATCCATTGTTGCTTGAAACTCTTCAATTTGATCGATTAATGCCATAAAACACCTCCGAAGTTAACAATTACAGTTTAACCTAACTAAATGGGTTATTCCAAACACTTTTAGGTACATAAGGTGTAGCGACAAGTTTAAGATCTGGTTCTAAACCTCTATAAATCGCCCTACCTTTTGGTTCTACTGGTAATTCTGACGCTGCATCATCATCAAGTAGTAGCTGGCTAGCAGCTGGAAAAACTTTAAAAATTACTCTTTCATCCATATTATCTGATATAATTCTGGGAATTACATCTGGTGTTGGTCTTTGACTACAGTAGAAAATATGAATACCTGTCACGCGACTTTTAGCTGCTAACTCTTGAAGATACTTAGAAATTTCTTCTCTGATTTTCCGCTCTGCATTTAAAATAGATGCTGCTTCATCTATGACCAAAATTATGCGATGTTCTTGACTATGACATTTTTCTCTTAATTCCTTCAAACTTTCTACATCTTCCTCAATCATTCTCGCTAGTCTTCGCTCATATTCTTGCCAGAGGTTAACCAACAAAGTTGCCAAATCTTCTGCTTTAGTTACCAGGTTTACATTGCTGTAACGACGTGCTATTCTATAGAAGTCTATACCTGCTTTAAAATCAGCGATATAAATTTGTCTCTCTATATTAGCTTTAAAACTTGCGTATAAGAACTGATAAATCATTGAATTGAGAAAGTTAGTTTTACCAGTTCCGGTAGTTCCAGCAACAATCCGATGAGGAATTTTAGAAAAATCAGAAACATAAGGGTTTCCGTGTTGATCTATTCCGACAATATAGGTATCTTCGGTAATTAGGTTTCCATATTTGCCAATCATCTCCTCTATAGTTAATTGATCGGGCAACTTATTGATAGGCTGTTCAAAAGATAAATCAAGTGTAGCTCTTAGAACCGCTATTCGGAAAAAACTACTAATTTCCTGAGATGTAGCCAGTCGGTGTAGAGGCTTCAAATCTATAATCCGAGACGGAGGCGGAGATGAAAACTTAGCCAAAGGAGAACCACCCAATACCGCATCATGTTCTCTAGGTTGATTTTGGCTTTGAGCAGGATTTAAAACTTTAGGTGTTGAGGATATGGCAGAAAGGTTGAGAGATCCATCGCTAAGTTTAGCCCATCCTCCTTTCTTTGGCTTAATAGCTTCTCTGATTAAGAGTTGGCCGAAAATTTTTGGCCATCCTTCCCATTCAATAGCAGTTGAAATATCTACATTTTCTGTTGCTTGTAAGCTCCCTGAAAATCCAGGCTTGTCTTTGCTAGCTATAAAAATTTTACACTGTTTACTGTGAGTAGTTTCTTCAGTGGCGTGTTCGATTAGTGTATTTAGAACAAGAGAAGCTTCACCGCGATTCTCTGCTAATGCTTTGATACTATATTGGAATAAATCGCCGTTACAGTAGAATTGTTGGTATTTTTGGTATAGTTCCCATGTAACAGACAGGAAATTGTCTTTATTGCCAGTGGTGCTAGCATTAACCTTATCTAATTGTGCAACCATTTGGTTAATAGCATTAACCAAAATTTGCTTTTCATGAGAGTTTTGATAGTTTTGTAAGGTGATTTCTAAAATCACTCTGTTATCCAACCGATTGATGACATCGTACACAGCTAACATATCGTTAGCTTCATTTGCCTTGAATAGGTGAGGTAAATAGTAATTTTGTGGTTCGATGAATTCTTCATATTTGAGAACTTCACCGATAAAGTTAACCCAATCTAATCTCTGGAATTGGCTAAAGTCTGATTGAGGGGTTAGCGTGAAGAAATCGCTAATTTTTCCCTTTTTTAGAAAACTAAATAATTGATCGTAAATTTCTTCTGTTTGAAATTCATCTGGCTGATTTATTAGGAGATAAGTTTTAATTTTTGGTGTCTGATTAGGATCGTAAAAATAACGGATAGAAAAGGTGAGTTTAGAACTAAGACGGATGAGCGAGCGGATCAACTGTTGTTGGCTTTGCAGTATCTCTTTACGGAGTTCGCTTTGACGTGAGTTCTCTTGAATACTCAGTCTAACAGTAATTTCAAAACATAAAGGAAATTTGTGAGTCATTTTTTATTCCCAATTATCAGTTAGTTCTTTAGAAATTTCATTAAGTTTGTATGCTTTCTCCTTCAGAACATACCAACTTATTCCCAGGCTGATGCCAATTATAATTAAAATTAGTCCCAGCCCAGCAAACCATCCCTGGTTAATAGATATCAAAATAGAAAGCCAGCCGATCACCCAATACCCAGCAACAAGCCCCAGTAATAATAAACATCCCAAACCACATCCGTTTTCACTATCCATAATTTAGCAAATCCTTACTAATAATTAACATCGCGATATATTTCAGAAAAAATAATGCTCAATAGCATTTTTTTTCTCCGACTCTCCCACTACCATATTGCCCTCTCATATAGTTAGCAAAGCCTTGAGCCTCTTCAAGACTACTAAACGAAGCTACTTGTATTTCTCCTTTATCTCTAGCGGTTGTTTTACCTCTTCCTTGGCTAATATCTCTACAATGATTTGATTTGAGTCCATTCCAATTACTTTCACTGTAGTTAATAAAAACAGGATACCAGCACTTGTTTCTACTATAAGAACTACCACAGCTATTCTTTGGAAAACCAGTTGTATACCAAGCAGTTGTGTTAGTTGAGTTATATGTATTGACAGGATTGTAACTAGCGCCTAAAAACCAACTAGGTGTAGGTGAATTATATTGATACCATTGAGATAAAGGAGGACTTACAATATAAGTTATCAAAATAAGGCTGAAGCCTATCCCGATAGTTATTAAAGAAATTTTACCTGCCATTTGGCATTTAGACGCTAACTGGTATCTAAGATTTTCTAGGTTAGCTAATATATCCTTTTTGAGTAATACTAATTCTCCATAAAGCGTTTGGCATTTTTTATAAGTTTGGTAGTTGGTGCTTTCCTGGGAGTTATAATTCGGGTTTTCCTTCAGTTTAGTGAATAATTTATAATTTACATCTTTGATAAAGGATACTACTTTTCTCAATATAGATTGATTAGAAATGATTTTAGACTGCCCCTTTTCTGTTTCTAATTTTTGCTCACTTAATTTCTCAATCCACTTCAGAATTATTGATAAATATTTTTTCATTTCATAATTAATAAATTCTTTCACTTCTCTGATTGATGAATCAGACTTTTGATAAACTGTTTTCAAAGTATCAACCGCAGCTATAGCTGTTCCAAATTTATTTAATATGAGATTATAATAACTATTGGATGATGAGATAATTGACTCAATTTCTGCAATAGTCAAATCTTTTGGATCTGGTTGATCTAGCTTGTACTCAAAAAGTAACGCTTCTAGTAAATTGGTCGCTTCTCGATCTAAAATTGACTTGTGCTGCTTCAATAACCGTGTTGCTGTATTTCGCACCTTTTCTTCTGGACGCAACAGAAATTTTGCAACTATCTTAAGCTTTTGAGAAAGCTCGAAAAATTGAATTCTATAAATAGCCTCCACAGCTTTTATTTGCTGATTGATGATTTCGTTTTCATCTGTAGAAAGCCTTAATTCTCTGTCAATGACCTCTTCTAAGTGAGAAACTGCTGCCTCACCAATGTTTGCTGCCTGTTGCCACTGTTCGCAGAGGATTAATGCTCTAGCTCTAATTGAATCAGACAGCCAATATCCTGCATTCCTGATTGCCTCAGCCGCTAGTTTTCTCAGGGGAATGTCTTGGTTAAAATGATTATCCAAAAAGTGTCCGAGATTGTCAAAAAGCCTTCTTTGTTCGGCTTCAGTAGATTCCGAATCTTTAAATTTACCCGCTGCTATACGCAAAGCTGCTTCTTGCAGCCATCTTCTCTTTTGGGGATTATCTATTTTCAACCTTTGATCTTTATCAACGGCTAACTCTATACCTCTAACGTGCAGCTGATAGATAACCTTTCTAACCAGGTCTTCATATTTACTGGAATTAGAACTTTCTCTAAATAACTCGTGAGTCGGGCCATACAACCAAAACTCTAGATTTCTTTCATATTCTGAGGTCAGTTCGCCTCTGCTATCCTTTTCCTGAATTCGGTTAATTTCTTGAAGTTTTCGGTTGATGATTTCATTCCGAATTCTGTAAGGTGGGTCTGTGAGAGCGCCGCCTTCTAAGTGTTCGATCGCATCTGGGGAAAATCCGATCGTCTCGATCGCCCATGCCCCTGCCCAGCGGGTCAGATCGCTACTGACTTCCCCTTTTCCCTTAACTTCCTTTGCTACGTCTCTGAGTACCTGTAAGTCTTCGTCTGTTTCGCATGAAGCTAAAGCCCGCTTTATTCGTACATCCTTTTGAGCAGATATACCTAAGCCCTGAAGCGCTAAAGCCCGCATCGGTGGCGATGCTTTCGTTTCCAGAATCTCTGCAAAGGCAGGGACTGCTTTTTCGGGCTGGTTTTCAGCAAAGGCAAAGAATACCTCGACTTTTTGGCCCTCATAGGGTGCATTTCTGAAGTTGACAGCTAAGTCGCGCCCGTTCTCCACAGAAATAGGCTGAGAAAGTCTCCCACTTTGAGATGCTGGTTGGATGTCTGAGAACTCACTCATCGCTTTAACGAAGATATGTTTATATCTAAGGATAGATGAAAGAGTACGGATGCAGCCAAGATATCTGTTTACTGTATTATGCCTTGACTGCCTTGTTTATTTAGTGCATTGCTCGCTTAATGCTTTGTTTAATTGTTGCATTACATCTTTGTTACATTATTTATTTAATAGATTATTGCTTTGTTTGTTGATGGCATAACTTAATTAGTGTATCATGTCATAGTTGCATCCTATAATCAAACAGGATCGTGCTAACCATTACTGCCGCGTCCCTTGCCGGGGGACAAGGGAAGACAACTAGCTGCTTTTTCCTTGCCAGAGCTTTGGCTAAATTAGGCTACAAAGTCCTAATGGTCGATGCTGACCCCCAATCCAGCTTGACTTTATACCTGGGACATGAAGTAGAAGCCAACCAGCCGACCCTGCTGGAAGTCCTCAAAAAGCAGGTAGCTGTCGAGGATGGCATCTACGAGTCGAACTACCCCAACCTGTGGCTAATTCCCAGTGATGACGGATTAGAAGTTATCCAAGAATACCTGTCTTCTACCGCAATGGGAGAATTAGTGTTAAAGAAACGCCTCAAGGAAGTCAGGGACTTATTTGATGTCTGCATTGTCGATTCCCCACCCCAACGAACTCAAATTTGTCTAACCGCAATCGTGGCGGCGGACGAGTTGCTGATTCCAGCCGAATCGAGTTCTAAAGGATTGCATTCACTGGTGCGTACCCTGCAACTGGTAGATGAACTGAAGTCTGTAGATGCTTTTGAGGGTTCAATTTTAGGGATTGTACCGTTTCGAGATAAGTGGCTTGGGCGCACTCAAGCCAAACGCAGTCAAGTCAGCATTCAGGATATGAAGGAAGTAGGAATTGGAATCCTTGTAGTTCCCTCCATCCTAGAGAGCGAACGGTACAAACAAGCAATAGATACTGGAAGAACCTTAGAAGAATTAGGATATCCCGACTTAGAGTTACCTTTCCAAAAAATCATTGAGGTATTGGAGAAAAAATGGCTGCTGAACAAAACCAACCCCTAGACGCAAACAGTCGGTTAAAACAAAGGATGAGAGCCACTGTTCCTCCTAGAGATACCTCAGTAATAAAAAGACAATCAAAGGAGGAAGAAGCAACTGCATTTGAAACAGAGAAATTGTCAGATACATTGTCAAAACCAACTATTGCAACAGAAAAGGAAAAGAAATTAGTTTCGTTTACTTTACGAGTTGAAGATTCTGTAGATAAAGGGCTGAAATCTTTGTGTACGCAAGAGAATATTACCAAAGAAACTTTTCTAGAAGCAGCGTATTTAGTGTGTCTTGAAAACGAAGAAATGATGCAACAAGTATTAGAAGTAGCAATCGCTCGTCGCCAGGAACGCCGGGAGACTGGTATTCTGCGCCGTGCTAAAAGTATGACTCGGTACTTGCAGGACTCTTAGGCTTCAATCCGCTGCAATAAGGGGTTATAATAACCAACCTGCCCCTCAACATACTTCATCAAATCAGATAGAAATTGATACATTTTTTCAGACTTAAAACTTCAGACTGTAGAGGAAAATTAACTGTTTAATTTTGAAAGTACTTGCCATCTTATTTAGTAGAAAGAGCGATGCTTTAGTCCATGAGTTTTGTACCACGCTTTACTTATAGCCACAAGTTGGTGAGGCATTTAGGAGTCATTGAGGCGGCGCGGGCTGTGATTGAAGTGTTGCCCCTGCCACCCGATACGACTCTGCGCCTGCGTCACGATGCTTTGCAAAGAAGCACGCGCAGTTCGACGCAAATTGAGGGCAATCCTTTAGATGAAGCGGCGGTGCGGCGAGCTATCGCTCGCAGTGACCGCACCGGAAGCGATGCCGAGCAGGAAGTTCGTAATTACTGGCGGGCGCTCGACCGAGTTGAAGAATTCGCTGAATCCCAAGCGCCTGTTACCGAAGCATTTATCAAAGAACTACACCGCATTGTCATCGTGCGCGGTCGCGGACGGCGAGGTAGCAAGAGCGAGTATCGCATTACAGAATGTCCCGTTGTAGATACACTCACGCGGGCAATTGATTATGCCCCGCCTGAACCAGGGGATGTGCCTGTACTGATGCGCGAATTAGTCGATTGGTTATCTTCAAAAGAAGCAGCAGAATTGCCAGCCCCCATCCGTGCAAGCATTTTGACCCATCGCTTTCTTAGCATCCACCCATTTAACGACGGGAATGGTCGCACGGGGAGACTTCTGGCTACTGCTGAACTGTGGCGTTCTGGTTATCGGATGCGGGGGTTTTTCTCTTTTGATGAGTATTTTAATGCCGATCGCGATCGCTACTACCAAAACTTGCAAATGGGGCTACCAGTGAACTTCTACGACGGTCGCCACGACCCAGACCACACACCCTGGCTGCTCTACTTCGTCGAGACAATGGCTCGCGCTGCGGATGAACTACAGGCCAAAGCCAAATCTCTCTATCAAGAAGAAGCTCCCGATGCTCTCCCTTGGGAAAGCTTACCACGTCCGCAGCAACAAATCCTGACTCGACTGCTGGCACGGGTTCTCGATGGAGTCGAAAATCCCTTCGTTATCAACCCCTCAGATATTGCATCCTGGTTTGGGGTTTCAGACAATACAGCCCGTGAATGGCTCAAGGAATGGGCAACAGAAGGCTTTGTCAATCCCGTATTGGCTGGTTCTGGGGTACGAGTTCGGAGTTATGCGCTAGCGGAAGAATGGGTCGAGACGTGCTTCCAGATAAGACAACCCAATCGCGGAAAATAACACAAGTTAAACAGCCACATTGCCCTACTAAAATGGTTAACATCTACGCAATAATAGGTTGTTTGGCTGCTAGGCTCTTTAGAAATAACACAAGTAGAAGAGAAAAAATAACGTTGATTAAGCTGTGAGTCAGACTTCATGAGAGAATGAGCGTGGCATTACCGAGCTAATGCCACGCTTTCGTGCGGGGGATGAGTCGATGACGAGTTCAGTAGTGACACAGAAAGCGACGAATGCTTCTGAGCAGCTGGTTAATTTATGGCTAGGAGGCAAGAGTCGTCATACTGTTGATTATTACCGTCGCTCTGCTAAACGCTTAGAGGAGTTTGTCGGCAAGCCAATTCATCTGATCACATTTGCGGAAGTCCAGGCGTTTGCCGTCCATTTGGAGTCCCTGGAGTTAGCCGCGTCCTCCCAGCGCAGTATCATCTCTGCTGTCAAATCTTTGCTGTCCTTTGGCAATAAGATTGGGGTTCTCACTGGTAATGTGGCAGCGCCGCTAAAGCCGCCTTCTGCTCCAGATACTTTATCAGAACGGATTTTGTCTGAATCTCAAGTCCAAGTAATGATTGCTCTGGAGACTGACAAGCGCAATCACGCAATGCTGAGGCTACTTTATTACAGTGGTCTGCGCGTCAGCGAACTTTGCTCTTTGAAGTGGCGTAATTTACAAGCTCGTGGTGAGAGCGGTCAAATAACGGTGTTCGGTAAGGGGGGTAAGACTCGCTCCATTGTGCTTCCGTTATCGTTATGGCAGGAGTTGCAAGCGCTGCGGGGTGATGCGGGAGAAAATGAACCCATCTTTTGCAGTCGCAGTGCCAATAATAATACAGGGGGACATCTCAATCGCTACTCTGTTGATAGGATTGTTAAGGCAGCAGCATCGAGAGCTGGCATTTCAAGCAAGGTTTCGCCTCACTGGTTGCGCCATGCTCATGCTAGTCATGCTCTAGAACGGGGAGCCAAGGTTCACTTGGTACAGGCTACCCTTGGTCATTCTAATGTTGCGATAACTGGGCGATATCTTCATGCCCGTCCAGAGGAAAGTTCGGGGTTGTACTTGCCTACGTGAAAAGGCTATTAGGGCAGGTATCAACTCTCGAAAAAACACCCTGATTCATTAAAATTGGGAGGCAGCATATTGCACCGAATGTCGTTTATTCAAAAAGAATTACTATCTAGCCATTGTGTCTCGCTTTCCGTCATTTTCTTTATTGCTTGGTTATAAATTATTCTTCTTCAGATTCATCTTCATCAACCATCAAAACATAATCTGCCATCTGCTGTGCTAAGTGAAGGACAATCGGGCGAGCTAAGGTATCTTTGTATTGCAATGCCATCCGCCGCAATTCATGCGTCACAACTGCCCAATGCCAAGGTTCATCTTCTGGTTGTACGCAAGCTACCACTAACTCAAGTATTCCAGGGTTTGACCAATGGAGTTGAGGCTTATCAAACTTACTGAACTCAAGTTTTTCCTTGGGCATTGTATTAGACTTTTGCCCAATGCTAAGAAATATACGTTCATTACTTTCCGTCTTAAACAATCCCTCAGTCGCTACACTTACTTGCTCAATTTCTATTAACTTATCAAACAACTTCACCTTCTGTTTCTTGTTGTTGTGTAGAGCATACCATTCTGCTGTTTCCTCATCCTGACGTACCCGAACAACGCGCAGTTTGGGCATCATTTGAGGAGATTCAGTACCAAAAAATATTCCGTTTTTTAAGATTTGCTTATCCTGCAACCATTGCCAATAAAATCGAATATTTTGGGCATCGCAAAGGAGTAGTGTATCTTTGCCTCTTAACTCTTTTTCTTGCAACATTCGGCGGATGAATCCTTTAATCTCGTTGCTCTTATCTCCTGTGATACTTTTTCCTTTTGTGTTAATTTTTCTTAAGGCTTCGTCATAGGGAATCCAATCAGATATGCCGTTAAAAGTAGCTTCAATAATTGAGGAGTCAGAGCGCATTTTGACCATAACTGGGATGAGTTGCTCTTTCCCATGAGCGCTAGTTTTGGAAGTGCGGTTCACCAACCATAAACCAACGTAATTAATCGAATTAGGGAGTGCTACTGACGGAATAACTACGCGGGGAGGAGCTATCTGTACTCCCAACGAGCGCAAGAGGTCTAAAAAACTACAGATGGCTTTCTGCGGTAGTTCTTCTTGTAAGTCGTTGATTTCCTTCCGTTCTCGGCTGTTTAAATTTCTACCCTCATCATCTGCCACCTTTTCATACTTGTTCTTTAATTCCTCATGTTCAGGGACAATAAATTTTGATACT
This sequence comes from Floridaenema fluviatile BLCC-F154, assembly GCF_041929135.1. Classification (NCBI taxonomy): domain Bacteria; kingdom Bacillati; phylum Cyanobacteriota; class Cyanophyceae; order Aerosakkonematales; family Aerosakkonemataceae; genus Floridanema; species Floridanema fluviatile. The sequence goes on from NZ_JBHFNS010000062.1 coordinate 22,119, forward strand.
CGGTCAACTTTATCTTGAGCAAAACCTAAGCGAATAGCAGGTTGGGGGTCTGTCCATTCTGGTTTCCAATGGTCTGCCCCATATAGTTCAACTAATACTCCTACTTTTCCTGTTACAGGGGGCATTTCATCAACGATTTCTGTTACTTCATCCTTTCGACTGTTAATAGCATTTACTCGTTCTGCTGATTTGGGTTTCTTTTTTGAATCTGTAGATAAAGGTAAACGCTCTGCTAATTTTCCTATTTCTTGCGTGCGGATAGTTACGGTCAAATCTACATCAGAGAAATTATGAATCTCTGTTCTCGCCTCTGCCAACCCTAAGCAATACCAGACAGCTTTTATGAGTGCATCGCGAGTTGAATCGTTAATATACCAAATCTCAACGACTAACTCTTTACCAATACAGTTACGGATGGCACGACGGAGCCTTTCTCTCTCTGCTTGAAGTTGTTCTAAACGTTTTTTATAACGAGTGTATCTGGCTTGGAATTTTTCTTCTGTTTCGCCTTCTTCCCTCTGACATTTTTCCCACTCAACCTGTTGTTTTTGTAGAAGGGTTTCGTACCTAGCTTGAAATTGTTCTTCTGTTTCGCCTTTTTTCTTTTTAAAATTTTCCCTCTGAGACTGTTGTTTGGTTAAGAGGTCATTTCTTCTAGCTTGGAAGTCTTCATCTGTCTCCCCTATTTCTCTATCTGTAACTGCGATATTCCAAGATGTTCCATCAGGCTTAGGTAAGTCAAATAGTTGAGCAGAATTCTTTGAATCTATTTTAAAACTAAACCGTTCATAATCTATCAGTTCCCAATCATCCTTTAACACCAATGCTATCTGTTGAGCTAATTGACGACGGTTAATTGGTGGCAATCCCTTTCCCACCTCATGACTTGGAATCATGCCATCTTTATAGGTGATACAAATATTAGGAATACCGTGCAGATTAAGAGCTTTTACTGGGTCAGCTAATATTTCTTCTGGTGTGTAGGGAAGTGGATTTAATTTTTCTAACAATCCAGATAGATTATTATTCCATTTAGGCGCACCTTTCCATACCATTGGAGCTACTTGAAAATATTCTGTATAATCATCAGGATTTAGCCCAGTACCCCATTTAAGCTTGGTACGAATGTATGTAGAACTAGCCTGACCTCCAGGTAGTAAACCAGTGCCATTTCTACTGCACCACCGCCGTATACCCATATTGCATTGAATTTGAGGGTATGGTTGAAACGGAACCGTTTGCACTTTCAAAGTCAGAACTATTGAATAATAGTAAGTATGATTTTTCTGTGCGTAATGCAGAGGCGGCCACGATATTAATTCGGCCCCAGAGCCATCTAATGGCGCACACCGATAGAACTGAATTTTTTCTTTGTCTAAGTTAAACTTTAGCTCTGGCTTACTTAGTTGCGTTGCTAGTATGTCAGGTAACAGAATAAATCCATTCGCACCATTAGTAATATTTGCTGTTCCGTTGTTGTATGTATCCCACAATTTCTTTGGGTTTAAAGTGACTGGTTCCCATTTTAATTTTTCTGGATACAACAAATTCATTGCGGCTTTTCGTTGCTCGCTGGTTATCCCTTGCTTTCGCTTGTTAGGGTTCTCATCAGGGAACTCTGTATCTATCCAATGAGAAAAAATTACTGATAACTTATCTGTTGGAATAGGAACTGGACTATACAACCAAAATTCTTCCCTCATTTTACCAATGTAAATTAGACCGGGGATGCTTGCCCGTAGAGCTTCGTTGAGAGAGGCAAGCGGAATTCCTACTTTGTCATTGGAACGGTTATCTCTCTGTGCTGTAAGACTTTTTAATACATCCTTGGCAGCTTCTGGAAACTTAAGCACAGAAAATTGTTGCGCGGGTAAATCGTGTTTCAATCGGAAAGCACACAGACGGATTTTGTTGTATTCGGTTCTCATAAATCAAGTAACCTGTGAGTAGGTGTAGAAAGAAGAGCGGAAAAGTTTTTCGTGCTGGAGTTAGAAAAGATTTTTAGTGTTGGCGATCGCCTCATAGAAAGGTTTATACAAAGCCTGAACTATCTGCCTATCTCGTTGGGTAATCTGAGGAGCTTCTCCCTCAAAATAGGGTTGTAGCAAATCTCGGATGCCAACAAGAATACTGGTAGAAGGACTATCCTCTTGGTCGTTCATTTGTGCCACATTTAGCCCAAATTTTGCATCGCACCAAAACAGTTGAGCATCACTGCTACCGCGAATTAGACGACCTATAACTTGCCAAAGAGAAACCGCAATATCCCAATGCACAGCCGTCAAATCTTTTTCATCAAGAGTTCTTAGCCTTACTGGTAGGTGTAGCAAACGCAGCCATTGACGGTAAGCAGTGTCCCGAAAATTTTTACCTAATTCCTCAAGGTTTTCTCCCGTAAACTTCTTATAGTTGTCAATCGCCCAACGGTTGATGGAGTGAATAGCATAGCTTAGGTCATCAGGACTTGGGTGGGGTAGAACTAAGAAGTAAGCTGCCCCAATCACCGCCATTCCATTCTCATCAACAATATTGTGACCGCGTTCTATAGCTTTTAGTGGGGCGATTAGAATTACTTTGTCTGGTTTATTGGCAAACTCAGATACTCTTCCTCGTTGCAATATGTTAACAATTTCATTCTCTAAATCATCATCAAGCCATTCTGATTTATTATCATCTCTCGTTAATGCTATAACCCGATTTCCCCACCCTAAACGAATTAGATGTTCGTGGACTATTTTGACTTGTTCGTAGCTGTTAACTACAAGCAGTATTTTCCGTCCTTTAAGGTCTGCTAGTGTTTGCTCTAAATATTCTTGTTCTACCAATTTGGTGATGATTTTCTCCAAGTTTTTTTGCTTTTTGTCCCCTGCTCCTGACACAACAATTGGTTGATTAGAGTCATTGTCGTCCAGAGGTAAGAACTGAGAGTAAATTGAAAATTGCTTATTAGTATCTGGTGACAACACTCCAGTTACAGGTACATCAACATGGTATGCTGGAGACTTTCCAGCCCAACTCGTTCCTGACATCAGCAAAATGTGGGGACTTGCTATGTTGTCGCTGCCGAACAGATCATTGAAGTGTAAAAGTAACCAACGCCCGATACCTGTACAGCGGAAAAACCGTAGACTTGCTAACGGTTCTTTATAAGATTTGTGGTACTGAAATGCCAACTGATTTCCCATCGGCATCGCGGGGATTATAGCGTTGTAGTCAGCAGGTGGTGCTTGAAACCACATTGCATCTTCTGGTTCCAGTTTGAGGATGTCTTGTACCTGTCTCCAGCGATTCATCATAAAATAGAGTTTGTTTTGCAAAACGCACACTAGCAACGCAAACTCTAGCTTGACAGCTATTTCTTGAATTTTCTCTGGCTCTAATGGGATAATGGCATTTTCCTTGACCCAATTGCACAGGGCTTCCTCCTTGCCACTGTCTTTGTGAGTAAGAGTAAACAGTTTATTCTTGTCATTATCTAAATCATTGATATAGGGCTCAAATACCTCCTTCATTAAATTGTCAGCATTTTTTGGTCCAGCTAAATCAATAGCCACTTCTCGCAACAGCAACCAATCGGTGAAATATTTCTTACTATTTTGCCATTGATATAATTGGGGATTATCTCCTCCTAACATCCCGTAAATTGTGTCAGTTATTCCTCTAGCTTGTTGACAAGCATTCCACCAATCTCTGACAATTTTTATGCGAAGGGGTTCAGAATTTTGCCGCCTTAATTCAGCGTCAACTTTTTGGAAAACTTCATCCAACCAAGCATCTCTTGTCGGTCGGCGTAATGTCTGTTCGGGGCTAGATGCTTTATCCAAGTAAGCTTGATATTGGTCTACTTCATCTACAATTACTAAATCACTCCGTCGAAAAACCAACTCAGCATAAAGCAGACTTTCTCGGTTTATCTGTTGTGGTACCCGACTGTAAACTAAACTGCCTGGTGTCGCAATCCAGATAGAAGCTGTTACTAAGTCGCGTTCTTTCTGATGGTAGGAGCATACACTATAAGCCGAACAAGCTATTTTTCCTTTAGGCGATTTTGATTGTTTCCCATCTAGCTCATCATTTTCTGTCGGTTCTGATTTCTTAATTAGTTCTAGAGACAAACAAGGTTGTTGACCTACTTCAAACGGTTTTGTCATTTCGGGCTTGACTAAACCACTTAATAAGCAAGAGTTGCTGATCCATTGAAAGCAGGGATGGTCTTGATTGAATGGTTCTTCTGGATGGAGATTATAAACGGCTTGATGCAACCGATTGATATGACTCTTTCTGTTTGAATTACCCAAAATAGGAGCCACTTTAGTAATTCCTACTTCAGCAAACATCTTTGCCAATTCAAAGATTTGTAGGACATCTCCTACTACTAATGTGACGTGCAATCCTTTTCTTACTGCCCAAACAGCTAAGACTTTCATCAAATTAGATTTGCCTGACGATACCATCCCGACTAAGTGCATCATCTTATTGATGGTGAGCGACTCGGTAGGGACTAGACAATCTTTATCGTCAAATACCTGTAACTTGACATACTTTATCCAACTTTTCCAATATGGTTTTAGTCTCTGTTTTTCCCTTTGTTTATCCATCCATTCTGCTGTTTCTTCCAGTTCTGCCCAACTGACATAAAGCGGATCTCTTTGTGGCTTACCAGTTAAAGCGTGGCTGGGTGGGCAAGATTTTACCAGTTCAGGAGGAATTGTAACTGTTTCTATTATTCCGTTTACTGCACACTTGTATGTATGTTCGGCTTGGGTCCACTTTAATTCGCGTCTTCTAAACAAAGGAACAGGGTATTTTAATGTCTTAGCATATAGGTCAAACCGGAAATTTGCCGTTGTTATTTTGCTATTTTTTTTAAACTCTTGCAGAGACTCCGAGACTTCGTAACCCCGCCGATCTATCGGTAGCTTTCGATAATGCTTTAGTGCTTCTGACCATACATACGGTCTTCTGTACTCTGTCAGCAGATGACGACCAGAAGCATACATTCTGTGTTGCGACTTATTCCATTCTTTTGATTCTGGAATAGAGAAAGGATAACCAGTCAGTAATACCCATAGACTGCTGGCAGGGGCGTTTGGGATTAATGAATGTAATAAGTACAGTCCTAACTCTACGTCACACAAATCTTCATCTAAGCCTTCTTTGATTAGCGAATTACGCCATTCTGTTGTATTTCTCATTTTTGAAAAGTCTTTAATTTTTTCTCAACTACCTTGATAAAATCCCCTTCAAACATCACCTGAGATTTCTTGGGTTTAACTGGACAATTAGCCCGGAACTCTTGAATATACTCGTCACCATAGCTGCTAATTTCATCAGCAAAGACAAAAAATGCTTCGTGATATGGCTGATGAGGAAGTTTAGGAATAGGTTCAACCTTCTTCGCCAAGTTGTATGCCGATTCCCAAAATTTTACGTCTACTGCCCATACTGTATTATCGGGAAAGACAATGTGCAGATCATATTTATCGCAATCCGGGTAAAGAGTAACTTCTAATCCTAACTGTTTTAAACGTTCTTCTATTCGCAGTTCAGCACAACCCGGACGATGAATAAAATACCGCAGTCCTTTTTTAAGCCATAAAACTTCGTCATCTTTATCACACTGAAAAGGAAACGGGGGTTTTTTCTTATTAGCGCAATGTTTATTTTCACACTTTAATTGATTGTCCGCAGTCCGGTACATTAACCCACTACAGTGACCGCAACAGTAAAATTTTCCATTTTTTTTGTAAGAGTCAGGAGCTTGTTCATAACTATCTTGGACGACTTTTTGTAAGGATTTAAGTTCGAGAACGCTTTTAATATCTCGTTCTCCCTTTGTGATGACGGGACAGGAGATTAGTAATCGGCGAAACTTTACATATAGGTCTGGGTCTTGCACCGATTTTCTGAAAACTTCTTGCATCACTTCTCTTTGAATTCGTTCGGTTTCATCAATGTATGACCCGTCTAACTCAATGCAAAATCCGCTTGGCTTTTGCTCTTCTATAAATTGGGCATCATTCCACTCATCTGGACAGTCAATTTCAATAGGCCAATCTCTTAGAGGATGTTGCGCCCAATTGGTGACAAAATCAGGAACTCCTTGTGGTTGGGGTTGATTTTGCATCACACAGATAGCTTGTAACTTTTCCACCCCCAGTTGCAGTGCTCCTGGATAAGGAAAAAGCCGAGACTTTTGCATTTGTTGGGCATACTCAACTATTCCCTTAGCTATCTGGCGTAGGGTCAACTCATCATCTGTGGTCTTTTCCTTTTTTGAGATTGGCTTTGTCGTTTTATCAGGTTTATCAGGCGATACATAGGAGGTGATATCGAATCTCCTCTGCCCCGAAGGTGTCCTGATTGCCTTTATCTTCCCGGCAGCTTCCCACCGTCTTAGGGAGTCTACACTCACTCCCAACAGTCGTGCTGCCTCTTTGGGGCTTACATACTCTGAAATCTTTTTTTCCTCAACTCTTCCTGACTACTATACCACTTTGCATAGGTTTGCATAGGTAAATCTATGTAAAAAAATATTAGAGAGAAAATCTTAAGCGGATTCCCAGACTCGATGGATAACCACCATTAGGAGAGATTTGGACTTATGGCTCAATCGCTCAGGTTGCTGGTTGCCAGCCTCCACCTTCAAATCGCATGACAAATTAATTTAGTGTCTCCAGTTCACTTTTAAATTTTTTACTAATATTTTTTTAGGAGGCTTAGCCTCATTTTTTTAGCAGCTTTTTCATTTTGGTGACTTTGACATCGGAGCGGGAAAATTGTTACTCCCCCGCTAAAAAAATGAAGAGCTTTATAAAAAATGCTTTAGCCGTAGTAGCCATCCTTTCAGTGCTGGCTGGCTTTTTTGACAACCCAGAAATTTTAAAGAGCAGCTATCGCTGCACTTTCACCCAAAAACTCAACCATCGATACTTTTATCGAGCCAATAAGTACCCATTTTTTTAGGAGGAAAAAAGAGGTGAAAATGATCCTATTTTCACTACTTTTTCCTATTTATTCCTACTTTCGGGCAAATTTGGCAGCTATTATTGCGAATAATTCTGATTTTTGGAGGGATTTTATGCACACCTAGCACTACTTGTTTCCCCATCGCTGTAGTAGCAAGCCATGTCAAATGTACGTACAAGCATCAAAAAGTGAAAATTTGGGCAAAATTGATGTTGATTAAAAGCGCTCGCCTACTCGTTTTTGGAAACCTTGTTGTGCTCTGTTGCCTTCAAAAATAGTTTTGTAATTATTGGTAAGTGATCCGAACCTGTTTTAGACAAAACCTGCGTAGCTTGCGATATCCAATCATCAGAGTGCATGATGTAATCAATTCTAACTATTGGATTATTTAAATTTATTTCTCCATTGGGGTTTTTGTGAGCAGGCCAAGTAAAACCGAACCCCCATCCAGATTCTTGAAAAGAGTCTATGAGTATTTGGGTTAAATAACTATAATCTTGGGCTTGATCTGTCATATTAAAATCTCCCGCAGCAATAACTGGAAGCTGTTCATCCTGAAGTAACTTAACTAAAGTCTGGATTTCGCTAGAACGAGTGGAATAGTCATACATTGGTAGAATAAAGGAAAAGAAAATCTTCTGAGGGCGGAACCAAGGGTAGGTTGTATGAATGTTATAAGCGACTATCTCTCGTTTATCAATCTGGAGAGTAGCCCTCTGCTGAAATACAAGTCCTTCGTCTGCCAGTTTAAAATCTTTAGAAGAAAGGATAGGATATCGGCTTAATATTCCCATACCTACCTGTCTTTCACTAAGCAGTGGGCCATGAACCTGATAGGGATACGTCTTGATTAAATCAGACCATCCATTCTTAATATATTCATTAGTAACTTCTTGTAAAAAAACAACATCTGCATCTTTTTCCAAGATAAAAGAGTTTAAAAATTTAGGTTCAACTAGATGTTGCCCAACATTCATCGACAAAACAGTAATGCTAGGAGAAACATTTCCTATGTCAAAGGCTTTAGGAGAAAAATACTTTGCATGAACCCAACCTAAAAGGATTAACACAGCGAGGCATGAAATAATAAAAAAAAATCTGTTTCTTAAAGACAATGAGATAATCGGCAAAGTAAATATCGGTAAAAGAATCCAAGGAATGAAGTTACTGATAAAGCCTACTAGAGCTAATTTATCCCAAAATAAAAGCCTCAGCGTAAAATAGAGTGTGAGAAATGCAGTATAAGCACAAAATGTAGCTAAACTTATTATTTTAAATATTAAAATAATATTAGTTTTCATATTTGTTATTTTGATGAATTGAACAAGGGCATCTGTAAAGAACTTTATCAGAATTTAATTTTCGCCATATAATGAATCTTATCTTATAGAAAATACCGAAAATCATTTTTTTTGCATAACGGTATAAAAGTAAAATACCACCTGATTTCTTGAACTCATCTGATGCCAGAGCTTTCCAACCAGTTTGCCATGCTAAATAAAATCTCAGATTCGTTACATAAAACCAAAAGAGTTGTACAAGCGCTAACAAGTATCCTCGATAGTAACCTATTTTATATGCCTCATCCCTAGCTTTTATGATTTCTGTTTCTTGTGTTTCAAAAGTTTGTCTATGACTTTGATCTTGATAAGCAGGATACTCCTTTGTCATATTAGCTTTAGCTAGTTTAACTTGAGCCAAACCAGATTTGCTAATGTAGTATTCTTGAAAAATTTTATAGCTCTCTTCATAATGATAAAAAGCACTATCTCTGATTTTGCAGATATCAAGTATTTGTCCTAATCTTAAGTGATAAAAAGCGGTAGATAAAAGACTATCTAATAAATTTCTTTGGTTGTTATTTTCTTCAAGTATTGTTTGTGCTTTCGTATAAAAAATAGCTGCTTTCTTAAATTGATATTCTTCAAAATACGTTCTTCCAATGTAATGATAACAAGTACTTAAAGCTCTATAAACTAATTCCAAATTTTTTCGATTATCTAATTTTTCGAGTATCGCCCTTGCTGGAATTAAATATTGTCTACACTTATAAAAATTAAATTGAAAAAAATAATATTGACCCCATAGAACCCAAAGCCGAGCTAAGTTTTCCTCAGTTGGCGAATAGCTATTACAATATTTTTCAACTTCTAGTAAGATTTCTCTCATTTTCTCATATTCACTGATATTCTCATAGTACTGAGCCAGTTCCAGCTTGCTTTCAATATACTCTTGTTTATCTTTAGAAAATTCAATTGCTTGAAGTAAGCAATTTATAGCTTTTTCATCGTAATTGTTGCCAGTCGCTTTAAGGCAACGATGTTTTGAAATATATAAATCAGCCAATGGCATTTTATTACTTGATTTGCTCCTCGCATTTCTGGATTTTTCGATGTTTTGGAGCGCTTGTTCAATGACCTTAATCCACTGATATGACTGATTAGCTTGAATAGCGTTCTTAGTAAATTTTGTTACTACTTTGCAATATGTTAGTAACTGATTAAAATTATTTTCATTATTTGTCAATGCTATTAATACATGATCGGTAATAGCATTATCATCATATTCATAAAAATTAGAATCTTCCAGCCAGCCTTCGAGTGTTCTTTTAGCACCTCCTTCATTCTTGTACTGCTTGTTTTTTTCTTGAGTTTCAAGCTTCTTAGCTTCTGGGTCAAACTTCTTAGGAAGGGCCATTTAAATACTCATATAATAAGTTATGAATTGAATAACGTGGTTCTTCATGGATCTGATGAGGAAGAGGCAAAAGTAGAGAAAGTCGAACACACTCCTGTATAGCTTCTTTGAGTTCATTATCTCCCAGTCCGCTGGTATTTTTCAACTTTTGATAAGGAACTGCACTACTGTGACTATAGTTAGTCATAGCACTCAAAACTCTATTAGCGTTATCTGAAATTGAATCTATAGCTTCTCCATATAAGTAAGCCAAAAGTTTATTTTCACTTCTAATGAAGTCAATAATTTCATCCAAAGGTGAATCATATCTTCTAATCAGGCTCACCACAAGCTTAATTAGAAGCGGGTTTCCTTCAGTTTTATCATAAATAGGTAGTAGTTGGCGAGCAGTCGCATTTTTGATGCGCTCAATATCATTTCCTTTATACCTGATTAATTCTAAAGATGCGTTTTCGCTTAATCCTCTAATTTCCTTCTCTCTAAAGTCAATTCTTGATCCTTGAAGTTTGACTCTGGATGTAAAAATAACTTTACTTGGCCTAAAGTTTTTCTTAGCATTATGAAACTCAAATTTTGCAAACAAGGTTTGATACTCTTCCAGAGTTTCTAGATTATCTATAACTACCAGATAACGAACAGATTGGAGTTTTTCTTGCAAGTAAGTAAACTGATGCTCTAACGCAGGTGGTAGTATTATTTCTAGTTGCCTTGCTATCTCTATAATCATTGAATCAACATTCAAATTATCTCCTATAAGTTCAATTTCGCCTATTTCTGGATTCAAAGCTCTTCGTTTAGCAGTAATCCAAGCTAACTTTTCAAATCCTAATTTCGCTGTATTTTCTCTGACTAACTTCTCAACAATCGATGTTTTACCGATACCCCCCGCACCTGTAACACTAATAAACCAACTACCTTCAGTATCTTGCAGATACTGTCTTAATATTTCTAGATTTTCCTCGATACCAAATAATTTTTCTTCGGGTGCGATATTAAGTTTTTTTTGTAAGATTTTTTCGATCTGGCTTTGACTCGTTAAATATGAATCAATACTTATTTTAGCCGTCTCTTGAGTAGTTTTAGCCTGTGAATCCACACGCTGTACATCCCTAACACGAAGTCCCAATATCTCAGCGAGTTGTGCAGATTTGTGCAGATCTTCAAGCTGCTTAATACCTTTCTCTGAACCTTCCAAAACAAGGATTATACTGCCTCGTTCAATCCCGACTATTGTCAGAGAGGAATCACACGAAACTTCTCGCAAATAGGCAATAATAGCTTTAGCTTGTGCTTCGTAAATAACGCTAAAAGTTTCAGCATTAATTACAACTGCTAATCGGTATCTAGAGGATGAAATAGTTCCACTATCGTTGGGTTTGTTTAACCTTACTTTGATTTCTTCAATACCAGATGTAACCTTGGTAAAACCCTCATCCACTATCTTTTCAACATCTACCAGTTTATCTCTAAGCTTAATCATTACTTGGTTCACATTGGACAATGCCTCTTCCAAATCTTGAAGTGTTAATGGTTTTACTCTCTGACTGGCATTAATATGAGCATTCAGATTATCGTTTATTTTGACAAGTAACTGTCCTTCAAAAATATTACTAACTTGCTGATTATTCTTAAGTTCATCAGCAAAATAGATACACACCAATTGAAATAATCCTGCTCTCTCTCGCTTCACTTTTTCTACATAACAAGCTGGCTCATTACCCTTGAGTGCCTCGGCTAGGAATTTGTCCTTAATTTTTTGAAAAATATTTAATGATAATGTGTTTTCTGAAGTCAGGAGTAGACCGATATCTTCTGGTAATTGAATCGGTGTTTCAAAAGATTCTACCCTTTCAATTGCTTTCAGGTCTTTTGACCATTGAGCGAGCTGTCGGTTGAGCCAGCGAACTTCACTCCGATGTTGCTTTGGGAAAAAAGGCCACCAAGCATGAAAGGTAGGGAATCTCCCAGCTAGCTCATTACGACATTCTAAGGCAAGGCTTTTACTTGCCTTGAGCAACGACCTTTTTACAGCCTTTTGTAGGTCATGATTGACTGGCCTGCCTCCTTGATTGAGGTAGTTGATGAAAGATTTGTACGCGGGAGTCAATGTTCTGTCTGTGAGGTTCGTCCACAGACCTGATATCAATCCTGCCAGAATTGACCCAAAAGTAAACCCCTCAAGCGAACCCATCGCAATAGCTTCCTATAACGTGGTGAAGCAAAACAGTTTTTTTTAAGGATAAACTATTCCTCTTGAGGTTGGTAGCAGTAAACTTATGGTCTTAGAACCTTTCACTAGTACCGTCACCTGTCCACTTTCACACTGGCGAGAAGTTCCCACTTCAGCTGGCATAAATACTTACAGCCCAAAACTAGCTTGTGCTGATATAAGCTGCAAAGTAGTAATGAAAAACTATACACAGTAAGGATTTCAGCGATCAACTTAATAGAGGGTATTGGACTTAAGTTCAAGTCAAAACCAATGGGGGAAACCCTTACATAGTAAAGGTTCCAAGTTTTACCTTGCGGCTCATATCATCGCAAGCTAGTTTGAGGCCAATTGGTATTTCACAGAAAACAATAAAAATTCCCTATGCCGGGGCGATCGCCTCTTTCATAGTGCTGTCTCCAGTTTCTTTGAGCTTGTAGAGAGGTTGTAGCTTTGGATCGTAAAACCCATCGTCAGGCGCATAAATAATCCCAGATAACCTAGATGCTAAATAAGCTTCCAAACAATCCAGCATCGCCCAGCCATCGTCTGTTAACCCCACCGGATCGATTTCGAGGGCGATTACCTGCTTGCTTGCGGCGAGCTTGTTCACCAGGTCTGGAGGCAGGTGTGACTTGGACGATAACTCAATAATTTCTATTGTCTCCTTAACTTCTGAGTCGAGAAAAAAGTCATTGACATTTCTTGAGATCGTTATAGGACGCTTACCCGCTTGGTAGTGTACGGTCAAAGATTTCCAAGGAGTCAAAGAATCCCCTTCGGAAAATTTGTCTACTTCAAAATGTGGAGTCTCATCAAAGTAGCAGCCATCAACAATGAAATCGATAATTTCGCTGCTATCAATCGGTTGGTCGGACTGACAAAATACCCGCAGAAAGTAACTCATAACCCTATTCCTATTGTCTTGACTCAATCGCCACTGCCGAAACTTTTTGTTTCTACATCGTCTCCCCGTCGATAGGTAATGCGTCTGGTTATATCCATCTTGTCTACAAAAGTGACTGTATCGTTCTCGCTCAGGGCAGAAATCTCATTTTTCAGCTTCGCCCTTTCCCGCGCTTGAGGCATTCCATTTTGGAGCATCTCTCCTACCTCAGCATAATCGATACTGCCATCAGGATTATATCTAACTAGATCCGGATATCTGCCGCCCAGTTCCACATTTTCGACATTCTGAAATCCTTCACGTAAGAGTGCTTGACGTGCCGCCACTTGTTCGCTTCCCCCAGGTCTGCCGGGACGACCCCCAAGACTAGCGGGGTCAAAGTACCTTTCTTTCCAAGTCTCGAAGGATAAAATATCCTCCTGTTGTTTCCCGGCTTGATACTGCTCGTATTTATAGCGTTGATATCGCCAATTAGCTGCGCCTGGGTCGTTGAAGTTAGGCTTCGCGCCTTCTGGTGGTTGCGGTGGCCAGTCTGGGTTAGACATCTGTGCAAAATCGTTGTGAATACCGTATGAGAATAGCTTGATGAGGGAGTCTAGGGGGTTCATGGATTTTCTCCGCGTATTTCGCTGTAAGTATTCCCAGCGCCAACGAGTGTTTGCCCCGCTCTAGAGAACGCGCTTTCAACCAGCTTTCGCTAACTGGAAAGCCCTTTTCTCGTGTTGCTGGCTTTAAAAGCAACAGCATAAGAAGAGGAGCTTCAGCTCTTGAGAAAATCGACTTATGTGCTTCCCTCATATAGTTTGAGTTCGGACAGAGGAGCTTCCCAAATGGGGGCAATGTCCGGCAGTTTCAAGTAATCGTCATATTTTGATACTTGGGCGATGAGTCCAGAAATCGCACAAATAATATAGAGCGACATCCATTCATTCCACTTGACGAGGCTGCCTACAACTAAATCTGCTCTGGATGCAGGTGCATTTTGTTCGGTTTCTCCTTTTGGTGTCTGAGCATCGCTACCCGCCTCTAATTCTTGAACCTGCTTGGGTGGCTCTGGTATTGTCTTGTCTTTTGTCTGTGTCCCATTCCCCTCAGCATCGGTAGTAACCCCCCCCAAAACTTGTTCTGGAAACCCAGTTTTGGGGGGGGTCACTACCGGGTCAACAGAAGGCTCAATGCCATACTGGGCTTGCATCCGGGCAGCATAACGCGACCTTTCTTCTTGTCTGTGACGACTTGCCTCTTCCCTTTCCTGGCGCTTGCGTTCCCGGTGGGCAATGACAGCAAAAGCAAACTCTAATTCAGGGCGACTGAGAACATAAACTGCCAACTGTTCGCCCCGTCCCCCTTCCCGGCACTTTTCTTCTAGCTTTAGTCCGAGTTGGTCTAGGAGCATTCCCAGTAACCAAATTGGTTTACAATCTGGAGGGACGGTGAAGCCCAGTATTGCCTTTACGTGAGCCGCACACTTGATGGCAATTTCAGTCATCTTTATTAAGTCTGGATCTGTGGCGCGGAATTCACGGGTCAAGTTTTTGAGAATTTCGTGCAACCCCAGATTGTAGCGAGCTAACCACCGCGCCGAGTAATTACCCCAGTCCGTGCAGATGGGTAAATTGTCTCGCTCTTGCTTTTCGCGATCGGACACAATTTTAGGTGGGGCAGGGAACTCCCGTCCGGTACCAAGATCGGTAATTGTGCCTTCGGGTGGGGCTAAAATTGCTTCTAAGGAGGCGATCGCTTTTATCAGTCTCCCCCCATTATCTTTCTCTACTAACTCCTCGGTAACATCCATACCGTAAGAGTCTTTAATCCTAAACTTCTCGCATTCTAGTATCTGTTCGGGTTGCAAATAATCCCGACTAGAGCGAGAACGGTACTCAGTAGCAGAAATATTATTAGCATTGGTTACTCCTTGATAGTACTCTTTATCGAGTGCCTTGGCTGCCTCTAGCAGTCGTGTTCGTTCATCTTTATCTGATTCCTTACCCAAAGGGATAATTTCATTGTTCATCTCCTGCAACAATAAGCGCAGATCTGCTCGAAGATTATTAATAGATTGATGCCTATTGGCTGCAATTTTCACATAAGCATCTAATGCCCAATCTTTCTCAACACCTCGCCTTCCTGTCTCTCTGTCAATGCGAATTAAGAAAGCAGCAACTTCGTTAGTGTATAGTAAATGTTCTTTGATTTTGCTCCAGTTACATTCCTTATATCCAAAAGGCGGACGGGGTGCTACCCAGATATGAAAAGGCACGTTAGGACGGTAACGATACATCATTTGGGCGCATTCAGTAGCGGTTTGCGAGACAGCATGAAACACCCCAAATACGGCATCAAAATGATATTCTCCTTCTCCCCCACAGATATCTACTCCCGTTCCCAAACTTGGACTAGCAAGCAAAAGATCAATGTTTTTAACGGCGTTGGTGATGTCTTTAATAAAGGCAATGTTTTCATCCGCACCAGAGTTTTCCGAGTGAATAGCCCAAACCCTTAACCGATGTTCGTCGTTATCCTCTTTATCATCAATAATAGTAAGATTCAGTCGCCGTTCCAACGTCTTAACAAATCGCTTGGAATCAGAGACAACCATTGCCTTTTCCCCTATCATGAGAAGGGAGCAAAGTTGAGAAATTAAAGAAGTAGAATCATTTCCTTCATACCAATAAACTTGACGACCTCCATTTTTGAACTCATTTTTGATGATAAATGGCACTTCTTGCGGCGGACGCATGGCTCGGAAAAAGTCTACAGTAATATCGTCCATGTGTGCATCAGCTAGCACTACTAACTGGGCGTTGTAGACGAAATATTCCAGGACTCCTAGTATTTCCGCCCGATGTTCTTTACAAGTTTTAGAATGCAATAAATGGACGAGATACTGACAAGCTTCGTCAATAAAAACACAGCCGTATTGATTGGCTTGGGTTTCCAGTTTGTAAAGGCTATCAATAGTAATTGATAAAGCAGTTGCTTTCCCTAAATACCCCGAATCGAGGGCAGTATACATCTCAGTTTCTAGTCGTTCTGCCAGATTTTTTAAGAGGTTAACGCGATGTCCGTTGTTAAGAAATCTGGAGTCTGGATGTTCTTCTCGCCAGAGTCGCAAGAGTTCTGTTTTTCCGGTTCCCATGTCTGACCAAAGAACGACTAGACCAATATCTGGTAATCGAACTTTATTAGAAATATATTGCTCGTTAACAATAAGATTTGGCTTATATTTATCAGATAAACCGCGATGACGAGGACGTTGCAGTTGGATATAATCTGATAGAGAAAATGCGTCCTCAATTAAGGCAGCTACCAACCGGGAGGAGACTTCCAAATCGTTTTGGAGTGCGACAATCCAATCGTCAATCCCTTTTTCTGGGCCAGGGAGACAAGCTACTTCCACGTCACATTTTAAAGCTTGAATAGTTTTCCCAGTACGGATAATTGCCTGATAAATATGCCAACGGGTTTTGAGTTTGGTTTCATAGTCGAACAGGATAATAAACTTGCGCCCACCCGTCGCCATTGGCACTAAATCTGGGTGCAGTGTTTCGTTACAATTCTTCTTCCCAACTCGACCGCCCCAAATCCCCGGAAGTCCAATAGCAACAAATCCCCTGGACAGGAGTGCAGCGGCTTTCTTTTCTCCTTCGCATAAAATTATCGGGATTTGTGGGTTATCCTTTACCCAAGCCCAAAAGCCAATGGCATGACCGTCATCGGTGATAATGATATCTTCCGGCATTGGCACGTTGTAGCGTTCTGATACCAATTGCCAAAGGCCAAGGGACATCCGATGATACATGACCCGGTTGGGGGTCTTGGGCGGGGATTCGTACTTAACGAGTTTTTCTGTCTGTTGTCCCTTCTGCTTATCGTAGTTAAAGCGGGGGTCGGAGGACTTAAATCTGCCCCATTCCATCGGTTCCCAGTTGAAGAGGGGGTCTAAACCACTGACCCACCAACCGCCTGCTTCTACATGAGAGTATCGCTTGAGAAAACCTTCTGTGACTCTTCCGGCGTTTTTCCGGGGGATATCGGGCGAGATAAACAAATAGCTGTAAGGGGCATTTCCCTGCAAATGAATGTAGTTGAGGGAAATTAGGTCAGGATGGATGCCACTGCCAACTGCCAGTTCTCGATACTCGGCACTGGTGAGATTATTGGGGTATTGTTGGGATGCCTTGCTCATGATGCCACACCCAAACGAATTTTGTGGAGTGCTTGCGGTTTGGGTTTGTGGTTGGTTTGAAGAATGAAGAGAATTTGTTTTACAATTCATAAAGAACCAAATTTATAAAGAACCTGGAGAGAGGAAAGAAAACCCTTGGATTCAGGTTTCGGTGTCAGAAGCCGAGTCGGACGTTGGTAGCGGTAGACTCGGTTTTCTGGCGTTTGGGTTAATTAAGTGCAAACGCAGTGAGTAATGCCAGTGTGATGTAAAAGTAAGGAACATCCAGCAGTAGCGCGTATGCTGGAGAGTTTTGCTGTTTTACTGACACTGCTAAACGATAAAGCTACTAGGGGAAGCTGCTCGCATTTCTGTAAATGGGCAAATTTTAACAGCCCAAAAGATGCGATGTGAAATAATATAAGAGGCATAGCGTATCCTTTGCTGCGTAACGCAGCTGTTTGTAATCAAGGGGGTGGAGGAAGTTCTCAGTTTTCCAGTCCCGGAACTTCCCCGCCTAGCCTTGCTAATAGATTTGTTCTATTTTATAACTCACGGTAGCATTGTTAGTTATGATTGATTCATAAATTATGAAATATGGCTTACAAATAAAACCAGAACAATGCTCTCGGCTAGGACAGGAAATTCTCAAGTACATAGAGGAAAACCAGCTTAGCATGAGTGAAATGGCAAGGCGAGTAGGTATAACTCAGCCAGGGTTGAGGGAGTGTTGCTGGCATAGAGCTATGCCTACTGAAGCTACCTTACGAAAACTGGCTAATTTGATGGGTAAGCCCCCTGAGCAGCTTCTTAAATGGATCTACGAAGACAAAATCAAGTATGGGTATGAAGCAGGTGTTGCGGAGGCTCTGCTACAGGCGATCGAAGATGCAATTAAAGTTATCCGTATATTGGTAAACGATTACCCACCCGAAGAAAGACCTTCTGACTACGAAATTATTGAACAGGCTCTAAACCAAACCCTAAAAGTATTTAAGCCTTTCGGTCTAAAAACCAAAGAGTTAGCCAAACAGTAGCTGATTGAGATATTGTTAGCGGTTAGCATCGATTCCCAATTTCTTCTCAATCCGCTCCAACTTCGTCTTATTCCATCCAGTTCTCTGCCAAATACTATACATATACGCTTTCATTTCTTCAAAAGAACGGTCGGGCAGCGTTTGAAAAATTGTCCAATTGACAATAGCGAAG
>NZ_JBHFNS010000013.1:0-53419 GCF_041929135.1 Floridaenema fluviatile BLCC-F154
GGCATTGCCCACCATTTCTTAATCAGTTACGCATTTAAAAGTCATATTGTAGGGTGCGTCAGATTTAGATATTTTCTTTTCTACATAGGCTTTACCGTCTGACGCACCCTACTCGTTAATAAGTGATTTAAATGCGTAACAGCTTAATTAATCAATTAAAATTAGGAAATCGAATCTGTGAGATTAGTTCCAGACCATTCCAAAGTATCACCGATTCTTTCGCCAGTGTGATAGGCAGCTAAGAGAACTTCGCTAGTTTTACCCCAGGCAATTGTACCAGAGCGATCGATCCCGATCGCCCCAAAATCCCGTTTATTCTTGGCACCTTCAGCAAAAGACTTTTCAAAAGCTTGCAGAAAAGACAAACCATCACTTACCCGAATCACAATTTTCGCTGCCAAACATTCATCGATGATATCCTCACCAATCCCAGTGCAACTAATCGCCGCTTGATTCGTGGCATAATTACCCGCAGGCATAGCCGAATCGCTAACTCTGCCGATACGTTCAAAACCCTTACCACCAGTCGAAGTGCCCGCGGCTAAATTTCCCTGACTATCAATAGCCACTACACCAATAGTGCCACGTCCCGCCTCACTATCAACCAAAGCCTTTTCCGCCACAACACCCGCAGCATCCTTAACAAAATTCTCATCCCGTTCCTGCATCCACTCTTGTAAACGGATATCAGTCAAAGGGTTGTAAATCGGAAACTGCAACTCGCGCAAAAGTTCTGCCGAACCATAATCTGAGAGTACGCGATCGTCAGAAGCCTGTAAAGACTCAGCCAACAAAACCGGATTCTGCACGCGAGAAACATTAATCACACCGCTAAAACGCTGCATTGCACCATTCATCAAAGACGCACTCATGCGAATTTGACCATCTGATTGTAAAACCGAACCCGTACCAGCATTAAACCGGGGGTCATCCTCCAACAAACGACAACCGCGAACCACAGCTGCGGTAGCACTTGCCCCCGTCAACAACATCGGGTAAACTTCCTCCAACACCTTGTAAAGAGACTTGCGGACAACCTCAACTCCTCCCTTACCCTTGAGAGAACTTCCCGCACCGCCATGAATAATAAGTTTAGGTTGCACCTGCTGCGCTGACATTACAATTAACCTCTCTAAAATTCTTCCTCTGTGTCCTCTGTGCCTCTGCGGTTTAATCTTCTTAACTAGAAGCTTGCGTGCGACGACGACGACAACGTTCTGAGCAATACTTCACATCATCCCAGCAATCGGCCCACTTTTTTCGCCAAGCAAAAGGTCTTTCACAAACAGGACAAATTTTTGTTGGTAAGTCGGATTTAGAACGTTGCTTTGCCATGCTAAGTTAACAGGGGACTGGGGATTGGGGACTGGGGATGAGGGAAAATTAAGTCTAAAATTTAAAATCGGAAATGGAAACAGTTTTAGCCGGAATCAAGATAGTTTTAGTTAGACCTTTGGGAGCGTTAAACGTGGGTTCTGTGGCGCGGGTGATGAAAAACATGGGGCTAACTCAGTTGGTGTTAGTGGAACCGCAATGCGATCATTTGGGGGAAGAGGGGCGGAAAATGGCATTACACGCGCTGGATGTTTTGCAGGGGGCGAGGGTAGTTGAGAGTATACCAGAAGCATTGGTGGGTTGCCAAAGAGCGATCGCCACTTCTGCCCGTTCCCGTCACTTATCCGTCGAACCAGAAAACCCCCGCACTGCCTTACCTTGGTTACTTGGCGCAGACTCATCCGCCTTAATTTTTGGCCCAGAAGACAAAGGTTTAGCCAACGAAGATTTAAAATATGCTCAAAGATTCGTGCGAATACCTTCCAGCCCAGCCTATCCTTCATTAAATTTGGCGCAAGCGGTAGCAGTTTGCTGTTACGAGCTTTACCAAAATTGCCTAGCCAACCCAGAAGTAGGAGAGGTAGAGTTAGAAGAAAAAACCAAGGAAAATCCAGCTGCCCCAATAGATGCTTTAGAAGGCTATTATCAGCAATTGGAAACCTTACTTTTAAGAATTGGTTATCTTTACCCTCACACTGCTGAAAGTCGCATGACCAAATTTCGCTTACTATTCAACCGTGCCCAACCTTCCGCCAACGAAGTCGCCATGCTCAAAGGCATCATCAGCCAAATGGAATGGGCTTTGTCGAATCGTCGTTAGGGACAGGGGGCAAAATTCTAAAAAATTCGGTAATGATTGTTATCGACAAGAGGCAAAATTAGTGTAAATTTCCTTTGTACTGATTTTCGCGCCGCATCATTTTCCCAAGAATTTGTATAGTGGAAGCGATCGGCTGCATTTTTTTGTTCTTGGTGGAATACTTTAAGAGGTGTCATTAGTGGCAGCTTTCGATAAACGGCCTAAGCGCCGCCAACGGCGACAGCAAACAAAACAACAGCAAGCACCACAACGGCAGCAACAGTCAGCCAAGACACCAAACAAGCGGTCTGGGTCATCTGGAGCTAGACAAATGCTGGACAACCAATCGTCAAGGGAACCCAGGTCAAATCAACCAAGGCAAAGGTCTACGGCGGCGAAGAGTGGGAACTGGTGGGAGAAACTATTTGAGCCAAATACCAAGCCGCCAGCTAGAAGAGTTCCGAAGGCTAATCCAAATTTGGACGAAATGAACACGCCTGCTCGTTACAGTTCAGTGACGGAATTCCGACCGAGAAACAATCCTAGCCTTCCTAATCTGCGGCAACGAGAGCGAAATTTAGAGATTATTCAGCCTCTCGGTAGACAGTCTCCGGTTTCTCGCAATGGTCGTTATGAGTTTCGGGAAAATGGTTATAAGTCTACATCCCGTCCGATTTCACCTTCGGGACGAAACAAACCCCGTCCTCAGAAGAAAAGACCGCTTTCCCCTTTGGTGTATGGTACAAGGTTGCTGATTTTGGGTATTGGGTTGGGGGTGTTTGTGGGTACGCTGTTGTCGATTTTAGACCCAGCAACAAGGCAACCTTCTGGGACTACTCCGACGGCACAAACTTCGCCAACTAATGGTGCGGTGGTCACTCCGGCTGCTCCTGATGCTGCCATACCGGGAAATTCGACAGGTTTTAATCTTACTCAAGAAATTTCTGGTTTAAAATCGCAGATTTCTACTATATCTGGGGAAAATCTGTTGTTTACGCCGGGGGTGTTTGCGATCGATCTAGAAACTGGTAACTATGTAGATGTGAATGGGGATAATTCTACGGCGGCGGCAAGTACGATTAAGGTGCCGATTTTGATTGCGTTTCTGCAAGATGTGGAAGCCGGAAAAATTAAATTGTCGGAAAAATTAACTCTGAAACCAGAAATGCGGGCTTCAGGTAGTGGTAATCTGCGGCATCAGAAAACTGGTACTGAGCACACGGCGGCGGAGGTGGTGACGCGGATGATTACCATTAGCGATAATACAGCTACTAACATGGCGATCGATCGCTTGGGTGGAATAGATACTTTAAATCAGCGGTTTCAAGAGTGGGGGTTAACGACAACTATGTTGCGTAATCCTTTACCAGATGTGAAAGGAACAAATACTAGTAGTCCGAAAGAGTTGGCGGTGTTGATGGCGCGAGTTATGCGGGGTGAGTTGCTGTCCGAGGCTTCGCGCAATATCATGATCGAAATTATGCAACGAACTGAAAATAACGAACTTTTGCCTAAAGGAATAGGTGAAGGTGCAAAAATCGCTCATAAAACTGGTAACATCGGTGCGATGTTGGCGGATGTGGGAATTGTCAATTTACCCTCTGGTAAAGCTTACGTAATTGCTGTGATGGTAAAACGTCCGCGTCGAGATGCCCAAGCCGAAAAAATTATTCAACAAATCTCTAGCACTACTTATGAGTACTTTAACCAAACTCCCCAAAATCCGCCGATCGATTCTCCATCATTAAGTCCCAATCAAGTTGATTTGCAGCCAAGAAGAATCTCGCCTACTAGGGCATTGTGGTTGCAAGGGGATTAGGGACTGGGAAGTTGTACGGTTTGGCTTAAAGATCGTTAAACTTGGCAATTTAGTCTAATTAAGTTACAGGATTCAATAAGGAGAATCATCTCTCAAAAGAGGGGTTTTTGTTAGGGTATTGATTTAATAACAATAAGAACTTTTTCTTGAGAAATTAAATCTTTTAGGCTTGGTTTTTTTCCGATTCAATCCATAGGGAGAGGCGAGAGCTTACTGTTAATTTCTAAGATTAAGAAGGGAAGTTTTTTGATTTTCATCAGGATTTAAGGCGTATCGACAAAATAAATCCTTACTTTTCCATCTTGTTATTTACATCTGAATAAGACCTATGTCTACTCTAACAACACAAACCCTCTTGCGACGATCGCTTTTCATACCTCTTGCTGCTCTATTAGCTCTTTCTACAGGCTGTCGCATTGAGCAAGAAAGAACAGGAAGATTACCGGATGTTGATGTTGAGGTAGAACCGGGAAGATTACCAAGGTATGATGTGGAAGGCCCTGATGTGAATGTCAGGACAGTTGAACGGACTGTTGTCGTGCCTCGCGTGGAAGTCGTACAGGAAAGAAGAACGGTTGAAGTTCCCTATATTGATGTTAATTTGCCCGGAGCAGAACGCAGGGAACAAACTTTAACGGCTACTGTCAGAGTTCCTTCTAGTGGGTACGATTTAGACATCCAAAATGTCTATATGGTGAATAATGAACTTTGGGTAGTTGCTCAGTTGCAAGAAGAAAATCCCAATGCACCAAAAGTTAACACAACGGTTGCCGATCGCATTGTCATTAATGCTCCCGAAATGCCTGTAAGATATTACATTATTGGCGATCGACTTAGTGGTAATGTCGGCGACAAATACAGGTTTATTAACAATCGCCAAGCAATTCAAAAGCAGTTAAGTTCGGGAAAACAATTGTATAGTCGTCCAGCAGTTTAGGAAGCTAGGCGATGAAAGTTTGTAGTGACGACTTTAGTCGTTTCTTTGCCAAAGGGAAGGACTGAAGTCCTCACAACGAACCTTGATCAGGAATTAATTAATTAGCCAAAAATTGATTACTGCTAAAGCGATTAGTAAACCGAAATGAGGTAAATTACTTAACCAAGGACGGTGGGTAATTCGGAGTAAGGGATAAACACTAAAAACTAAGGCTGAAAGTAGGGTTAAACCTTGAAGAAAAGCGGCTACATCTGGGCTCCAAGTTATTGTGGGTAAAGCTGCGCCACTGTAACCTAAAGTTCGGGCAAATACCGGGAGAACTTTTCCGGCTTCGGTAATTGCGGCTGGAATATAGTAGGCTAAGTTGGCGGCTAAGGTGAAGGGGAGATAGGCGTAAATTACGGTGAGATAATCGGGCATTTCTGGATCTTGCCATTGCGCGATCGCATGAGTACAATAAGTCAAAAATGTGGGAATGCTTAATAAGGCTATGACTACGGGAATTGAGATTAGTAAATGTTCGGAATCGATCGCTAAATCTGACCATCCTAACCAAGTTAAAATTTTCTGGGCATGGTGCATAAACACGCCGCCTAATAATAGTAATAGTAAGGCAACTTCGGCGGCAAAACCTCGATGATGATCGAGTAAATCTGAGGCGGGAAATCTTAGGTTTAGTTGGGCAGAACGGTTGGGACAACCTTTTAAACAACTCATGCACAACATACAATCTCGATTATCTGTGAGTTGTGCTGGGTGTGAATAAAGGGGACAACCTTCGGTTGCTTGTCCTTCGCTGGGGAGTGCTTCGCCAAATGCTAGAGTTGTAGTTTTGCTACCTTTATAACAACTAGAAGTTTGACATTGACTGCCACAAATTTGCTGAGTTGAGCGTAATTCTATCAGGGAAAGTTTGGCAAATAAACCATTCATTCCGCCAATCGGACAGAGGTGGCGACACCACAACCGACGTTCATAAATTAAACTAAAAATTACTGCTCCCGCTGTAATAATTGTCAGCAACCAAGCAGAAAGATAGGCTTTATGAGGTAAATCCCAAAGTTTTTCCCATAAATAAATTGCCACAAATCCAGCAAATAATATCCAAGCACCCCAACGATTTAACCATTTGTGATTCCAGGGAAGTTGCTGACGGGGAAATAACCATAAAGAGAAGCGTCGTAGCCATTCTCCTGTAATCATAAATGGGCAAACTGTACACCAAAAACGACCGATGTAGGCGAATAAAAATAGATACATCGGCCACCACCAAGCCCAAAATAAGTTTAAAGTAATACTACTATCTCGTGTTTGGGGGCCGAAAAATCCTAACAGTGTGGTGGGGACAAATATTGCCATCATAATTCCCCATAAACCTTCAGGATACCAACGACTTAGTAACAAGGGACGCAACCAAGGTATTTGATTTAATAAGTCAACGCGAAAGGCGTTTTTTTCTGATTGTACAGACCAAAATAATCTTTCGGGAATTTCGGTTTCTTCGGGGGCAGTGTTGAGAACGGCGCGATGGATAATTTCGGCGAGTTCGGTTAAGTTACCTGGATAGTTGTAACTTAATAAACGCCGCCAGTTGGCGCGGTTTAATTGTAAGGTTGGACGATTGTTTTCTCGGCAGAATTTCTCTAAAAAGTGTTGAGCAAATTCGGGAATGTCTGCTTTTCTTTGGACTAAGGGATGTAGCTTAATTTGAATGGTTTCTATTTCAGGAAATTCTAAGGGGTCGGGAGAAGCTAAAATTAATCTTACCCAAGATTGCAAGGGTTGTTCTGTATTAATGTCTGGCGAATTACTCTCTGTAGTTTCTGAATTAGGAAGAATATAACCAGTTTTGCAATAATGAATTAACCGATCGCGATCGCCACAAGTCAACAATTCTCCCCGATCGATTAATAAAGTTCCTCGTTCTAAAATAGCAATAATTCCCGATTGTTTTCCTGCTTTACCAAACAGAAGATCTGTATTAATTGTTCCATCTTCTCGATGGGGTAATTCGGCACAGTCGATTTCAATAAATGGTCGATCTGCTACTTCTGATTGAGCATGAA
The DNA here is from genome assembly GCF_041929135.1 of Floridaenema fluviatile BLCC-F154. Lineage (NCBI taxonomy): Bacteria > Bacillati > Cyanobacteriota > Cyanophyceae > Aerosakkonematales > Aerosakkonemataceae > Floridanema > Floridanema fluviatile. Next base: position 6,957 of record NZ_JBHFNS010000013.1, read on the forward strand.
TCATTCCTGCTAAAAATGTCTTACCTGTACCTGGGCGGGCTTGAAAAATTACAGGTTGGAGATTTTCTGCTGCTTGTTGGATTTGCTTAGCTAATTTTTGTGTGGCTTTACTATTACCTAAAATATTTTCGTCTTTAGGTACTGGTTGAATATAAGGTTGCCAACTTTGAATTTTCGTCTTTTCGTGGCAGATTTTTAAGGCAAATCTATTTAATTCATCGGCTAAAATAGCGTTAATTGTGGGAAAAATATCGGGATATTTAGCGGATAATTCTGTAAAGTCAATTAATGATAAAAATCCAATCTCACAGTTGGTTATAGCGATCGCCGTACTTTGATAAACTTCTGCCGAATCTTCTACTAAACTAGCATAGCCGAATAGTTCTCCTGGGTGATGATAGCGGATGATTGAATGCCCAATTGGGAGTAAATGAGCAATTTCCATTGTCCCAGATTTGAGCAAATAAAAGCCTACAGGAATCTGTCCTTTTTGATAAATTGGGGTTCCTGCTTCCACTGTAAAATACTGTAAGCAATGAACAATTTCTGTTAAAGTTTGTTGCGGTAACTTCATCCAAATTCGCTGGGAAGTCAGCCAGTTAACCCACTCTAAAACCAATTCTTGATTGACTAACTCAAGCTTCGGTTTTCCTGAGCCTAGCGGTAAGGTTTGTTCTGCCAAAGATTGCGTTAATTGTGGCTGCGATCGATGAACAGGAACAGTTTGGGTGTCCATCAGTAGTACCTCACGACTGTTAATTTTCTTGGCTTGATAGAGCGAATTCTGGCAGTATTTTCGATTTTCAGAAATTCCTAATCTAGATTTTAGCTCATCATCTCTCCTAGCGATTGTTACATAAACTGCTGTAGGCAAAGCTAACTTGAAAATAATTTGTAACAATTCATGAAAAAATATCTTTAAGTTTGCTGAGTTATTGCCACGGCAAAAAATTTATGGCAGCATTAATGATTAAACTTCTTGATAACATCAATTATGTTACCCAATTTCAGACGTTTTATCACGATTTATCGAGGTTACGAACGACCTTTCTGGGTATCGCAGATCTTGTTAGCGATCGCCAATCTTTTCACGTTGCTGATCCCATTAATGACGCAGAAACTAGTTGACGAAGGGTTACTAGGTGGCGATAAAGATGCCTTACAACAAAGTGTGTTATGGATGGTATTGTTTGCATTTTTAAGTGCGATTTTCACCATTGCAAATGCTTGGTATGCAGTGCAATTTGGCGAACATACAGCCCATGCAGTGCGGATGAAATTGTATCGCAAAATCCAAGAGTTCTCCTTTGGAAATTTAGATCAATTTCCCACTAGTGATTTGATGGTACGAATGACTAGCGATGTCAATGCCATCAAAGCAGCGGTACAACAAATAATTTTATCCCTAGCTCAAGCGCCTGTAATGTTTGTTGGGGCATTAATTCTAATTTATTTTAACAGCCCCAGCTTGATGTGGATTTTGTTAATTGTAATCCCCATTGTAATTGTTGTGCTGGCATTTTTCGTCACCAAAATGGGAACATTTTTTGAAATCCAACAGCAAAAACTTGACAAGTTAAATAGTGTTTTGCAAGAAGATTTAGCAGGTGTGAGAGTAGTTAAAGCTTTTGTACAAAATGAATATGAAAACCGTCGATACGATCGCGCCAATCGAGAATTTCGTAAAGCATCTTTGCACCCGATGCAATACGCTTCTTTCTTGCAACCCACATTGTATTTAATTATCAACTTAGCCATAGCTGGTGTACTTTGGTTTGGGGGAGTTTCCCTTACCCAAGGAGAAGTTACAGTCGGTGAAATTCTGGCTTTTACTCAATACTTAGCAACGATTTTAACTCCTCTAATTATATTAGCAGTAATTACACCGCAAATTACCGCAGCAGAAGCTTCAGCCGAAAGAATGTTTCAAGTCATGGATGCGATCCCAAATGTACCCAATTCACCGCATCCTTTGGGATTGGATATTGCGACTGCTAAAGGAGGTATTGTCTTTGAAAATGTTAGCTTTAGCTATCCGGTAATCACAAGCAAAAAAGCCGAAGACAATCATCAAAATCACTCATCTACATTGGTGCTAAAAAACATTAATTTAGTCATAGAACCGGGACAAACAGTGGCTTTTTTAGGAGCAACTGGATCGGGAAAATCTACTTTAGTCAACTTAATTCCTCGCTTTTATGATGTGACAAGTGGGCGGATCGTGATTGATGGTGTAGATGTGCGAAATATTCCCTTGGAAACTTTGCATGAATTAGTAGGAATTGCGTTGCAAGAATCAATTTTGTTTAGCGGAAAAGTGGGGGAAAATGTTTGTTATGGCAAGCCGGAAGCTACAGAAGATGAGATGGTTGCAGCCGCAACAGCCGCAGATGCTCACGGTTTTGTTAGCGCAATTCCTGAAGGTTATGATGCTAGAGTTGCTAGAAGGGGAACTAATTTCTCTGGGGGACAAAGACAGCGGTTATCGATCGCCCGTGCTCTAACTATCAAACCAAAAATTTTAATTCTTGATGATAGTACCAGCGCCTTAGATATGGCAACAGAAGCCCGCGTTCAAGAAGCTATTAAAAACATGATGGCAGATACCACAACTTTATTTGTGGCTCAACGTATTAGCACTGTAATTACTGCGGATAATATCTTCCTTTTAGACAATGGAGAAATAGTCGCTCAAGGTAATCACGAAACCTTACTTCGCAGCAATTCCTTGTATCAAGAAATCTACGAATCTCAACTCGGCAGTGTACCCGCTTAACCAAAATAATTCCCCAATCTAAAATCCAATGACTAAACCTTTTTTGCATCGTAAATTTCGCTCCAAAGCTGGAGAACCTCCCCAAGAATTTGCCGGACAAGTGTTTGTACGTTTGCTAGGTTATGTAACTCGCTACACTGGGCAAATTTTATTAGTAGTATTCCTGTTGTTAATCGGTACAGCATTAAATTTGTTGATTCCTTATTTTTTAGGTGAAGGACTCAACAATTTAAGCAGTTCACCGAACTTAAGAGTGCTGTTTAGTATTGTGGCATTAATGGCGATCGCAGCGATCGGAAGCTGGGTAGGCTTATTTTTGCAAGGGCTAATTTTAGCTAAAGTATTGCAACGAGCTTTGTATAACCTCAGACGCGATTTGTTTGAGCATATTCAAACCCTTTCTATTAATTTCTTCGATCGCCAACCAATCGGACAATTAATGAGCCGAGTTACCGATGATACCGAAGTAATTGCTTTGTTCTTTCGCAGTGGTTTAAATCTGTTATTGAGCGAAAGTATCAAGCTAGTTTTTATTGTGATTGCCATGTTTTGGCTAAACTGGAAATTAGCAGTTACAGCTTTGGTAATTTCGCCTTTAGTCATGGGATTCTTAGGCTTTATTAGTCGAGTATCTGGGCCAATCTTTGATAATTTACAACAACAAATTGGTGAATTAAATGGCTTGATGGAAGAAACAGTCAGTGGCGAAAAGGTAGTGATTGCTTATGGTCAGCAACAGGAAGCGATCGACAACTTTCAAGAAATAAGTTTAGCCGCAATGGAAGCGGGAATTAAAGCCCGATTTCTCGCCTTACTCAGTCGCCCCGTCACACTAGTTTTGACTAACTTAGATGTGGCATTAGTAGCCTTAATAGGCGGTTTGTTAGTATTAAATAATCAAGCCGATGTTGGGATAGTCGCCACCTTTTTACAATACACCAGACAATTTGCCATTCCCATCACCAACATTGCTAATACTTTAGACAGTTTGCTAGCAGCAATTTCATCAGCCGAAAGAGTCTTTGCTATTTTAGATGAAAAACCAGCAATTGTAGACAAACCTAACGCTTTTTCCATGCCACCAATTCAAGGTCAAGTTGTGTTTAAAGATGTAGACTTTAGCTATGTTCAAGGCAGACAAATTCTCAAACAAAATAACTTTACAGCTTTACCCGGTCAAAAAATTGGTTTGTGTGGGCCTACAGGTGCAGGAAAAAGCACAATTATCAACTTAATTACTCGTTATTATGACATTGACAAAGGCGATATTTCGATCGACGGACACAGCATTTATGATGTGCAAATAGAAAGTTTACGTCAACAAATTGGTATTGTATTACAGGAACCTTTCCTGTTTTCAGATACCGTAATGAATAACCTGCGCTACGCTAAATTAGACGCAACAGATGAAGAGTGTATTACCGCCGCAAAGCAGGCAAATGCTCACGAATTTATCTTGCGCTTACCTAACGGTTACGATACTCTTTTAACAGAGCGAGGTAGTAATTTAAGTCAAGGTCAAAGGCAGTTATTAACGATCGCTCGAATGATGGTAGCAAATCCTCGCTTAATAATTTTAGATGAAGCTACCAGCAATGTTGATACTCGCACGGAAGAGAAAATTCAACAAGCATTAAATCGATTAATGCAAGGACGCACAAGTTTTGTAATTGCTCACCGATTGAGTACAATTCGAGATGCCGATCGAATATTAGTAATTAAAGCTGGAGAAATCATTGAAAGCGGTACTCACGAAGAATTAATGGCAAAACATGAGTTCTATTATGACCTTTATATGAGTCAATTTAAAGGTAAGGTGAGTGCGATCGTCTAAAGTTCATTGTGGCGACTTGAGTTGTTCTTTTCTAAATTATAACGACTAAAGTCGCTAAGCTGTTACGCATTTAAATCACTTATTAACGAGTAGGGTGCGTCAGACGGTAAAGCTTTATGTAGAAAGGAAAATATCTAAATCTGACGCACCCTACAATATGACTTTTAAATGCGTAACAGCTTACTACGAACTGAGTTACGTATTTTAGGGAAAACGATCGTAACAAAATATTTATTAAACTAGTAGTTTTACTGTCTCGGATTAAATTTAAGAGTTGTAACCTAATTATTTTGATCCTCACGGGCATACTAAGTAAGAGTTAGTTGCACGACTCTCAATACTGTAAATAATTCCTTCAATAAAGGGAATTAAAAAAGTGTGAAAAAAGACGGAGAAGACGGAAATAGAGGAATCAACAATGACGAAAACTGCTAAAAGAATTGTCAAAGAACGAAGAGATTACAACGCTTGGGTTGCTACAGAAACATTAGAAGATTATTCTTTACGTTATGCGCCGAAATCATTTCGGAAATGGTCAGAATTCCTCGTAGCTAATACTGCCATAGGTGGAATTTCATTTTTAGCTTTAGAAGCGATCGGCGGTTCACTAGTTATTAATTATGGCTTTGCTAATTCCTGTTGGGCAATTCTCATTGTTGGGGCAATTATTTTCCTCGCAGGTTTACCGATTACTTACTACGCTGCTAAATACAATATTGACATAGACTTATTAACTAGAGGTGCAGGTTTTGGTTATATTGGCTCAACAATTACCTCGCTAATTTATGCTTCCTTTACTTTCATTTTCTTTGCTTTAGAAGCAGCAATTATGGCTCAGGCATTGAAACTTTATTTTCATTTACCTTTGTCAATTGGCTATTTAGTTTGTTCTTTAATCATTATTCCTTTGGTTTTTTACGGAGTTACCTTAATTAACAAATTGCAATTATGGACACAACCAATTTGGCTTTTATTAATGGTTTCTCCTTATATTTTTGTACTTTACAAAGAACCAAACGCTTTAAATAATTGGCTACATTTTGCCGGAAATTCACCAAGCGGCGCAGCTTTCGATCCGTTATTATTTGGCGCAGCAGCGACAGTTTCTTTTTCCTTAATTGCTCAATTAGGAGAACAGGTAGACTATTTAAGATTTCTGCCTACTGTGACTCAAGAAAATCGAGTTAAATGGTGGTTTGCGGTGATTTTGGCTGGCCCAGGTTGGATTATTTTAGGATGTGCAAAACAATTAGGCGGTGCTTTTTTAGCAACTTTAGCTATTAAAAATGGTGTGGATTTTTCGATCGCTAAAGAACCAATTCAAATGTATTTGGCAGGATTTGCCAATATCTTTTCCGATCCGGCTACAGTATTATTTGTTGCTACTTTGTTTGTGATTATTTCCCAAATTAAAATCAATGTTACTAATGCTTATGCGGGTTCTTTAGCTTGGTCAAACTTCTTTTCTAGGTTAACTCATAGCCATCCCGGAAGAGTAGTTTGGTTAATATTTAATGTGGCGATCGCACTCTTACTAATGGAGTTAGGAGTATTTGAAACTTTAGAGATAATCTTGGGGTTATACTCGAATATTGCGATCGCTTGGGTAGGCGCTGTAGTAGCCGATCTAATTATCAACAAACCCTTGGGTTTAAGTCCTTCTTACATTGAATTTAAACGAGCTTACCTCTATAATTTTAATCCGGTTGGTTTTGGGGCAATGGCGATCGCTTCAGGATTGGCAATTGTCGCTTTTATCGGCGCTTTTGGTAACTATGCTCAAGCTTATTCCCCTTTCATCGCCTTGGGTGTAGCATTTGTCCTTTCACCAATTATTGCCTTCATTACTAAAGGCAAATATTACATAGCTAGAGAAAACCTACATTGCCAAACTAGCGATATTAATTCATTAATAACTTGCTGCATTTGCGAACAGGAATATGAATTAGCAGACACCGCATTTTGTCCAGTTTATGATGGCCCAATTTGCTCATTATGTTGCAGTTTAGATGCCCATTGTCACGATAGTTGTAAAACCTCAGATAGCACAATTAAAAATCTTACTAATAGTATCTATCAACGAATATTAAACGGTAAACTCTCTCCTCAAAGTGGGTTAAGATTAATTAAATTTGGTGGCATATTTTCCCTAAATGCGGGATTAATTGCCGCAATTTTGGGACTAGTTTACTATCAGGGAGTGTTACATTCACCAGAAGTACCAGCAACAATTCATTACCTGATTCTGAAAATATTTCTTGTCTTATATGCTGCTTTATTAGTAGTTACTGGAATTGCTACTTGGTGGTTAGTTTTGAGTGAAGAAAGTCGGGAATTAGCCGAAGAAGAACTAGACAAACAAAATCAACTTTTGCAACAAGAAATTGCCGAACGCCAACAAGTAGAAGCAGCTTTACAAAAACTGACTCACGAGTTAGAAATTCGCGTCGAACAACGCACAGCTGAATTATCCCAAGCTTTGACTAGTTTACAACAAGCCCAAACTCAACTTGTGCAAAATGAAAAAATGTCTAGTTTAGGACAATTGGTAGCCGGAATTGCTCACGAAATTAATAACCCAATTAACTTTATACATGGCAACTTAGAACACGCCAGCGAATATGTTACGGGGTTACTTGAACTAGTAGAAACTTACGAAACCGAAATTCCTAATGTTTCCGCTAATATTCAGGAATTGAGTGAAGAAATTGAACTGGAATTTATTCAGGAAGATTTACCGAAGTTACTTTCTTCCATGCGAGTAGGGACGGAAAGAATTCGGGCAATTGTCTTATCTTTACGAAGCTTCTCGCGGATAGATGAAGCAGATGTGAAAGCTGTAGATCTTCATGAGGGAATAGATAGCACTTTAATGATTTTAGGACATCGCTTAAAAGCGAAATCAGAACGTCCAGCAATTCAAGTTATTAAAGAGTACGGCAATTTACCGCTAATAGAATGTTATGCTGGACAACTTAATCAGGTATTTATGAATATTTTAGTTAATGCTATTGATGCTATTGAAGAACAAAATATTCAGCGTTCTTTTGCAGATATTCGGGCTAATCCTAATCAAATTACAATTCGGACAAGTGTTTTAGAAACTGAAGATTTTGTCGAGATTTTAATTCAAGATAATGGCCCAGGAATGTCCGCAGAAGTTCAAGAAAAACTGTTTGATTATCAGTTTACTACCAAACCTATAGGTAAAGGTACAGGTTTAGGATTGTCTATTTGTCGCCAAATTGTAGCCGGAAAACATGGAGGAAGGTTAACTTGTAAGTCGGAGTTGGGGAAAGGTACAGAATTTACGATCGCAATTCCCATCCACCAATCTGCTAAAATTCTTGCAGCAGTTAATCAGAGTAATTCCTAACTCTTCTTCTGAGTAACTTGATCCGGTGCGTCACTGATGCACCCGACAAGTTTGCTTAGTTCGGTATGGGAATGGGGAGATTTATATGGTACAAATTATTACAACTCATTCCTTTCGGGGTGGAACTGGCAAAACTAATTTAACTGCAAATTTGGCAATAGCGATCGCCCTAAGCGGCAAAAGAGTTGCTATTTTAGATGCCGATCTTCAATCTCCCGGTATTCATAGCTTATTTTTTCCAGATCCCAAAAGTATTAATCAAACTTTGAATGATTATTTGTGGGGAAGAACTGACATTATCAACGCAGTTTATGATGTTAGTTACAGTTTAGGAATTAATCAAAATAATTCACTTTTTCTCATTCCCTCTAGCATCAATACTAATGAAATTGCTCGCATCTTAAGCGAAACATTTAATGTAACTCTCTTCAACGAAGGATGCCGCAAATTAATTTCGGAATTAAACTTAGATTACCTGCTAATTGATACTCATGCCGGAATTAGTAAAGAAACATTATTAGCGATCGCCATTTCCCACCTAGTAATTACCATTATCCGTCCCGATATTCAAGACTTACAAAGTCTTACAATTACCGTAGATGTTGCCCATCAAATAAAAGTTAATCAAATCCAAATACTAATTAATAAAACCCCCGTTGGTGTGAATTATTCCCAACTGCAACAAGAAGTAGAAACCACCTACGGTATCCCGGTAATTGGCATTCTTCCCCTAGCCGAAGAAATGACGCAATTAGGAAGTAAAGGAATTTTCAGCTTGCAACATCCCGATCGCATTTTCACCGAAAAATTTCATCAAATTGCCATGCAAATTATCAATCTCGGTGCAAGTTAAACTGATAGCAACAAAAAGCGATCGCCATAAATTGAGAACACAGTAACGGGCGCATTCAGCAAGCCCTAACTTAAGATTGTTTCAAAACCTGGTGGCGCGACAGTATGATTAACTCAAGGAAGCGTTGACAATAGGATTTTGGCAACAAAGCCCTCTCAACTACCTCGACAACCCCAAACTTACTCTATGGAGTCCTCCATGCCCCCTGAAACCAGCCCAGTTCAACCCGCAGTCCTGCTCACCATTATTGCTGAAACAGTGCTAAAAGATGCTATTGTCAGTTTGTTTAAAAGCAATAACGTCAGCGGCTACACAATTAATCAAGTGCAGGGTGAGGGTAGCCACGGCAGACGCTTAGGAGATATAGCAGGCTACAACACAAATATTGAAATCAAAACTATTGTGTCACTAGAAGTATCTGATTCTATCTTTTGGTCTATAAAAGACTATCAGGGTAAACACGCTTTAATAGCCTTCCGACAGAATGTAGAAAGTTTGATTAATTAACCTAGTTTGTGGATTTTCGATCGCTAACCCGTATTTCGCACCGCACCCCTTACCAACCACATTGTAAATACTAAAGTTTAGACTATCGCATCTACGGTGTGATAGTCTAAACTTTAGTATTTACTTAAATGCTAAAAACTGTCTCTAGCCCAAGGTTTAGGCAAAAGAGAATTGAGCAGTATTAACAGGAGAGATATTTAAGCCAATATTATCAGCACTCAATCCCGTAACATCGCGCAATTCTAACAAAGTTTCCCCAGTGCCAAATTCAGGAGTTCCACTGCTGCGACGGAACAAAGTATTGCTACCATTAACTACGACATCGATCGCATCAACTCCAGCAAACTGAAGTAAATCTCCTCCAGCACCTAATTTAAATTGATGCACAATATCACTACCATCACCATTGCCATAAATCACCGTATCAACATCAGAATCATCGCCCAAATAAAGGCGATCGTTTCCAGCATTGCCAATTAAAACATCAGCACCAACTCCCCCATCCAAAACATCATCACCATCACCACCACGCAAGATATCATCACCACTCAAACCAGTAATAGTATCATTACCACCTTGAGCGTTAACCACATCATTAGAATCGGCAATACCTGACACATTATTATCCAAATCATTCAGGAAATACACCTGATTTGCAGTTCCCAATTGAGTTGGCACAGAATCAGCATTTACCACATCAAAACTATCTTGAATTTGGGTATCGCCATCAAACAAAATATTACCAAGTTGACCGTAATTACCGCCCGGAGTTGACAGATTATCGAGATCTTCCAACTGGACATTTTCCAAAATCACCTGTGTATCGTCAATTCCGGCAAAACTCACACGCAAATTGTTTCCTTCTGGAGTCAACAACAGATTTTCTGCCGTGAATCCTTCCCCGATAAACTGAAGCGTATCAACTTCATTAACCACAGATTCCGGGGGATTTATACCCTGACCAATTCCAGTAAAATTAGTCACAGTATCCGTTCTGTCATTGCGCTCGAACAAAAAGGTATTTTGTCCAGCGTCACCTGTGCGGATATCGTCTTCCCATTGTCCAGTAATTACAGTTGTAAAAGAACCAAAAATTGGGTCGTTTAACTCGTCTCTATTAAAGCGAAAAGAGGAGTTTGTGTTCTCAAATGTTGTACCCCGACCGAAAGTAACGTTGGCACCATTTTGAATAAAAACACCACTTCCTGCACCAGTTCCTCTTTCAAAACCTTGTCCGCCAGTCGCACTATTACTTGAGAAAGAGCTAGCGTTGACATGAAGAGTGGCATCTTGGCGGACAAAAATGGCACCGCCCAAACCTCCACCGCCGCCGCCTTGTCCTGCTATACCTCCGCGACCGGGACTATCACCGATAAAGGTTGAACTACCATTCCCACCTGCTTGACCGGGGCCTCCATCTCCACCACCGACATTTCCAAAGGTCGTACCGCCAGCACTGCCAGCACCACCTGAACCGCCTCTACCCGTGCGTCCTAACAGCACATTGGCACCGCCGCCGCCGCCGCCGCCGCCAGCGCCACCGCCGCCGCCAAATCCGCCAGCGCCACCAGCGCCACCATTACCGCCATTTCCAGCGGGGAAAAGAGCACCGCTACCACCACCGCCGCCGCCGCCAGCGCCACCGCTGCCGCCACCAGAACCAAATCCGCCAATATTGCCCCCGAAAGCATCACTACCATTGCGTGAACCTATAGTGCTGCCTCCCCTTCCTCCACTGCCTCCGCTACCAGCGCCGCCAAACATAAGGGGATTCAAAAGAGTATTGTTGGCGTTCAATAACCCGCCGCTACCACCAATTAAGCCATTATTTCCGGTTCCAGAGTCATTGCCACCCCGTCCACCAGTACGACCAATGGTACCGTCACCGCCAATAGCTCGGTTTTGGCTAAAAATCACATCATCAACAGTAACGCGACCTTGGTTAATAAATAGTGCGCCCCCTAAGCCAGCGCCACCGCCGCCGCCATTAACACCGTCGCCACCTTCTGCCAAGCCATTGAGAAAAGTCATCTGACGGAAGGTAACATCTGCTCCGTTAATGGTGAAAATTTGCCGATTAAGTCCGTTGATGGCGGTGTTACGATTTTGTCCGATAAAATCAATGTCGTTTCCTCGTTCAAGAATTGGCAGAGAACTGGTAATAAAGACAGATTGTTGCAGTTCAATTCTGTCTCTTCCCGGTATTGTACCTGCGGCAATGATGGCTTCTCTTAAACTTAAAACTCCATCATTGGGATTAACAACATCGCTGATAGTATTAACGGTAAATGTTTGCATTGGATTGCTCCTGATTAAGTAGATTTATCCCGATGAAATTTCACCCAGTAGTTAGGGTGTAGCTGTGTGCAAAGTTTTCAAATCGTGAAAATTTAATGGGTTAGAGATCGGATTCAGTTATCTCAAATCTCTTTCTGTTCTTTTTATAGCCAAGGATGTTGTTAAGGATCGATACAGGAAAGTTAAGGAGTTTTTTTGGGGACTGGGGATTGGGGATTGGGGACTGGGTTTGATTAACATTTTATTTTTGCGTGAAAATGCGATCGCTTTGCGATTACGACTGAAGAAAATCCGCCTGCGAATCAATTCGCAGGCGGATTTTGGGACTGATGCAAGATCTCAGAAGTGTTGGGTTAAACTATTGTAATTTCTGTAGTGGTAACGCCAATTAATGTGGCTAAGATATCATCGCCTGTTTTTACTAAGGCATTGTTTCCTTCTAAAACTACATTTATCCGCGATGATGTTAAGCCGTTTGTTAGGTTAAGGCGATCGCTTTCTACAGCAAAATCTTGAATTGTATCGCTACCATTTCCCCGAATTAACACAAAAGTATCGTTACCATCGCCGCCATTTAAAGTATCGTCACCTCTACCACCAGAAATCAGATCGTCTCCGCTACCACCAAAAATTTGATCTGCACCATTTCCACCTAATAAAGTATCATTTCCGCCATTTCCCAAAAGGCGATCTTTGGCGTTTCCACCATCTAATAAATCGTCGCCATTGTTTCCTTCTAATGTTTGTTTGCCATTGCCACCATTTTGCACAGTTCCTACTTCTACGGTGACGCTGGCGGTAGCTGTTTCGCCGCTGCCATCATCAATAGTGTAATTGAAGTTTGCTGTGCCACTAAAACCCGAATTTGGGGTAAAAATTAAGGTATCATTTTCAATGGCGATCGTCCCATGAGGCGAATCTTCAACATTAATAATTGTCAGTGTATCCCCATTGGGATCGGAATCATTGGCTAAAACTGGGATTGTAACAGGAGTATTCAATCTAGTAGTTGCAAAATCATCTTCAGCAATGGGAGGATCGTTGATTACTAAACGTTCAATCGTTAAAGATAAATTATTACCAGATTGTTGAAGGGTGTAATCAAAATCAGAGGTATCGGTGGGAGTAAAGTTATTTAAATTAAGGGAATTGTTTAGATTACCAGATTGGAAAAATGCGATCGTTGCCGTTTCTCCCTCTTCTAGATCGTCTCTCAATCCATTTTCATTAATAGAAAATTGCAGATCGATTCCCCTTAATGTCGCGTCATCTGTAACATTCAAAATATCAAAATCTCCCCCATCCACACCGGAAAGGGAAATCGCCAATCTCCCTCCCGTAAAATTCAAATCTCCCTCAATTGAAAAAGTACCATTGGTATCAGCATTGCGTCCAAGACCGCCAGGGGAAAGAATACCCTCTGTTAATGATAAATTGCCAATAACATCACCTGTTCCCCGAATAGTTCCTGTGTTATTAAAAGTACCTGAATTATTGAATGTGCCAAAATTGCTGAAAGTACCTATGTTAATAAAACTACCTGTGTTGTTAATTGTGCCTTCATTCTCAAGTATATAGAAATTTTCCAAAGTGCCGGAATTTTCAATAGTCCCGTCTGAAAAATTTCCCAAAAATTCTGTATTTCTCAGCGAGTCTTGATTATTAATCAGACCGTCATTTGACAAATCACGAGAAGTGATTAGGAAATCGTAATTATTAATGATGCCTATGTTATCGAAAAATCCGGTATTGTCGATAGAACCAAAATTGTTAAAGATGCCAAAATTGTCTATGTCTCCTCCATTCTCAATGTCACCATTACTATCAATAGTTCCAAAATTCCTTAAATTACCTTGATTGTCAATCTCAGCAAATCTAGAAATGGTGTAAGTTACATTCTCGGCAATCTCAAGTGTTTCATCTTCTAAAATTACCAAATCAGGTAAATTTCCCAAGTTATGATTGAGAGTTTGATCGGTATCAATAATTGTTGTAGTCATGTTTTTAATCTCCTTTTTTACTTCATAAAATACCCCTACTTCTGAAGAGCGAGAAGCGGGGGTGAAATGGCAGATAGGTGCGATCGGGAAAATTAATTAATGAAAAAAGGAAGATTCAGCTACTAACAGAATTATGGCAAATAGGAAAGATGGGAAAAACAAGGAAGTTGCTAGTAGCTGAATAACTTAATGCACAGTACAAACTTTTTGCACAGAGGCAAGATTTTCGCTGTGTTGTTTTTCTCGCTCCATTGGCATGGTGATATAATCATTTAATAAATAAGTAGCACCCCGATATTTTAATTCGTGAATTGGGAATTTTACTGAGCAACTGTATTGTTTAATTTGATAGGAACTACCGCGATAATTTCCGGGGATTACATTTTCGATCGCAGGTAAAGAAGGAGCATTTACTGTGTAGCGAAGACCACGATAGTTGAGTTGCATGATTGATTTCTCCTAGAAGCAGCCTTGTTGTTTGCTACTCTATTTATAGAATTTGCTCCCTTTACAGTCGATACAGAAAAGTTATGGACTTACCTTGTGCAACTGAACTTAACTTTTCTCAAATCCTGTACTTTAAGCTATTGTAGAGACGTTGTATACAACGTCTCTACAAACAACGAGGATTTTTTTGGGAAATGTCTACTCAACGCGACTACTGAAGTAGCGTCGATAGAGTTCACAACTGGGGATGACTTGATTTCCTTGCAACTTAACTAAACCCATGCTATGTAGTTGAAAAGCTAATAACTGATCTAAATCTACGGGAGATGATGTTTTGACTACGCGATCGTAAGCTGTCGCTAATTGAGGATAATCTTGAAAGCTGCGTAAATGTCGATGCAAATGATTACAATAAATACCAGCGTCGGTAGGAGCAGTTTGTAAAAGTTCGCTTAAAGTAAGTTCTTGTCTAGCTAAACGATATAAAGCTTGCTGAACTAAAAAGGGATGTCCGCTGACAAGTTGCATTAATTCGGACAATTCTGCTGAGGATAAATTTAAACCATAACGTTGAACTAAATCAATTACTTGATTTTCGCTAAATTCTTTCAGTTCGATCGCTAATCCCACATTAAACGGCGACTTATTCACATCTAAAGGAATGTACACTTCTGTAGAATGAACGACAATTAAACGCAAATTTTGCCACAAAGGATTACCACTTTCGCCATAAGCAGCTTCTTCATACCAAGAACGTAACAAAGTGAAGAAATCATCGGCAATTTCCGGGTGCAGAAATACCTCATCAACTTGATCGAGTGCTAAAACCAAAATTCCATTAATTTCTGGGAGAATGCAATCTTCAAAATAGGCGGTACAATTACCTTTACTACCAAAAGTATCGCTCCAATATTCATCTACATGATCTAAGACTTGCAATTTGCGAGCAATTACGGTACAAAACCAACGTAAGAAGCGATCGAGATCTGTAAAAATTGCCTTATCTGCACGTTGCAAACTCAAAGCTACGATATTAACTGGAACATCAGCTGCTTGTTGTTTTGCATGAGCTAAAATTCGCACCATCAGAGAAGTTTTTCCCATTTGACTAGGCGCTTTAATCCGAATTAATGCACCCGATCGCATAACTTCTTCATAACAGCGAGACTCCACAGGCGGACGTTCTAAATAAAAAGTCGAATCTAAGGGTAAAAGTCCTATTGGCGGATCTAAATCTAAAGCCAAAATTTGGGGAATTTGACTTTTTTGAATCCCATGATTAATTTCTGCTTCCTTACTTTGTTGCTTTTCTAATTCCGCCTTTTTCCACTCGTCAGTTTCCTCAATATTTTTTTCTAAGCGATCGGCATTTTGGGTCAAAACAGCCATCAAATTAGTTTTACTAACCTTTTCACCCAAACTAGAAGAAAGCAATTGCCATAATTTCGGCCCTACATCATGCTTAATATATTCTGGAGCATAACCACAATCTTGAGCAATATCATCATACTTCTGACCTTGCCATGCACCGCGCAACACAGCAACTTCGATATTTCGCAAATGTCTAGCCGCTTGGGTAAAAACAGCTGCATCTGCAACCTTGAGAGCAACATCAAATGGGATGGGATCTTGAAGATTAACTTCTCGCATTTGCATCCAGTAATTGAGTCAAGCTAATAGAAGCTTAACCGATTTTGGTCATATTTGGGAAATGGAGATTGGCAACAGGGGACTGAGGAGTGATGCCAATGGATACACTAAATACCCATATAACCAAATAGGTAATTTCCCTTCAATAATAATTCCTTGACTAAAATCAATTCCATCTGGCAACTGCAATTTTTTAGTATGATACGATCGCTCAACATTTCTGGTGAAGAGGAATCTCAATTACAAATTCTGCACCTTTCCCCAGTTGAGAGTTACAATACAAAATTCCCTGATGTTTTTCTTTGATAATTTGATAGCTAATTGACATTCCTAATCCTGTGCCTTTACCTATAGGTTTTGTGGTAAAGAAAGGATCGAATAAACGCTGTAAAACTGTTTCCGAAATACCTGGGCCATTATCAGCGATCCGAATTCTGACCTGTTGAGAAGATAAGGCTTCTGTGGTAATAATAATTTGACTGGGAGCCGCTTTAATCTCCTGAAAAGTGCGTTTTTTATCGCGTTCCTCCAAGGCATCAATTGCATTGGTTAGGATATTCATAAAAACTTGATTAAGCTGTCCGGCATAACATTCAACCAAGGGTAAAGAATGATAATTTTTAGTAAGTTCAATAGCTGGACGATCCGGGTTATCTTTGAGGCGATTTTGCAGGATCATCAAGGTGCTATCTATCCCTTCATGGATATCAACTGCTTTAATTTCAGATTCATCCATGCGGGAGAAATTACGCAACGATCGCACAATATTTTCTATTCTTTCTGCTCCCACCTGCATCGAATTTAATAATTGAGGTAAATCATCAAGCAAATACTCTAAATCTATTTCCTCAGCCACTTCTTTAATTTCTGTAACTGGATGAGGATAATGTTTTTGGTATAAATCGATCAGCTTCAGTAAATCTTGAGTATATTCGCGAGCATGAAACAAATTCCCCGAAATAAAAGTAACTGGATTATTAATTTCATGCGCTACTCCAGCTACAAGCTGTCCTAAACTTGACATTTTTTCACTGTGTACAATTTGCGCTTGAGTGCAAGTTAATTCCTGCATCGCTGCTTCTAACTGTTTGGCTTGTTGTTGAGCAAGTGCGCGACTTTCTCGCAGTTCTGTTTCCGCTTTTTTATGATCGTCAATATCCGTTACTGTAACAATCAATTGCACCACATTTCCCTGTTCATCTCGCATCGATAAACCCCTGGCTAAATGCCAGCGAAATGTGCCATTAGCACACAGAAGACGACATTCTATTTGCAACATTTCTCCTGTGGCGATCGCCTCTTTCCAATGAGCAACAAAGGTTTGTAAGTCATCTGGATGAATAATCTTTTTCCATCCCCAACCTTGAAGTTGTTCAAAAGTCATCCCACTGTAATCGTACATTTGTTGATTGTAGTAATCGACGCTACCATCAGAGTCCGCTGTCCAAATAATTTGCGGTATAGAATTGGCTAAAAATTGGAACTGCTCCATGCTCATTCTTAAAGCTTCCTCGGCGTGTTTGCGATCGGTAATATCGAGGGCAATTCCTCCCACTAATGGGGATTCAAAATTACCAGGAATTGCAAATTTATAAACTAAAAAATAATGTAATGAACCATCTGAAGCTATTGCTTGCTCAATAGTTTCTAAAACTTGATTGCTTTGCACAACTTGGCAAACATTAGCGACAAATTGGCGAGCAATTTCTTCAGGAAAAATATCGAAAACTGTTTTACCTACTAAATTCTGAATTGGCAGTTGAAAGGTTTTTGGATAGGTTTCATTAGTGTAGAGAATTAATCCCTGACTATCAGTAATCCAAGCCGCAGGACAATGCCTCATAAAAACATCAAATCGGTCTTCACTCTGCTTGAGAGCCGCTTCTGCCTGTTTCCGTTGGGTAATATTGCGGCAAATTCCCAAAATTCCAAATATATCTCCCTGGTGTTCGCGCAAGGGAATTTTCTGAGTTTCTATCCAAGTTAAAGAACCGTGAACTGGAGTGACAGATTCACAAGCAATATAAATATTTTCCCCCCGTAACACCTGGATTTCATTGCTTTGGAAGTTCGCAACTTCTGCTTCCAAAAAGCCTAACTCGGCATCAGTTTTACCTAAAATTTCTGCCAAGGATTTACCAAGAGAATTGGCAAAACTATCATTAGCTAGAATATAACGAAACTGACAATCTTTAACAAAAATCCAGTCTGGGCTACTATCAATTACATTGCGTAGCAATGCCGATTGATATTCAGCTTGTTTCAGGATCTCCTCTAGCTTGGCTTCAGCTAATTGGCGCTCACAAATTTCTTGCTCCAATTTAGCTTTTGACTCTTCTAACGCTCGAATACTGTCCTTAAGCAGCGATTCCCGTTGTCGGTTCGCTAATTCTAAACGCTGACGGTCAGAAATAGATCTTTCTAGTTGTTTTTTGAGTACTCGGTTGGTTTTCTGTAAAGCTTCTAGGGTTTCTGTTTCATTCATAATTTGTTTTAGTGTTGGACACCAATTACATTAACAGGGGAAGAGAACCGGAAACAGGAAATAAATCTTTTAGGTAAGATAATAGAAGATTAAAGATTTTTCCCTTTTAGGGTCACAACACTTAAAGAATTTGTAATATTGTGCTGTCTTTGCTCAAGAAAGGCAAAGACAGGGCGATTACCTAGTTCGCTTCAGGGGCACAATTTACCGATCGCCTAATAACAGAGTGATAAAAGTTTCATTATGAAAACAGGTTTCTCCACCAAGTTTTAAAGGCGCGATTTCACCATTGGTATAAAATCCACAACTAGTTAAAGAATAGGGCGAACAGGCTTTAACTTGTTGATATTCTTCCTGGGTGCGCGTTCCTAAAATCTGTCGGCGACCAGCACAGGAAAAAAATAAAGCAGCAGTGGGTTCCTGACCTGGATATTGGTTTAAAGCTTGCTGCATCGACAACCGAGAAGCCTCTAAAATTTGCTCTGGAGAAGTTTCGGTTACTTGGACAATGGCATTTAAGGGAACATCGCCAAAAAATGTAATACTGCCGGATTCTGGATCGTAAACTCCACTAGGAGACCGCATATAAAAGTGTTCTCCATCTGCCGTTATTTCCGGTTCAAATACAGCTAAAGGATATTCCATAGAGGGCGGAATTCCACCGAGCGATCGCTGATAAAATTTTAAAGCTGGTCGATCGTCAATTTCATAAACCACATTTTGCTCAACTTTAGTTACTCGTCCTTTTTGACCGATGGGATACCAACCACTAGCTGCACCATGAGCATAATTAAACTCCCCAGCCAATAATAAAATCGGTATCGCATCACTCAAAACCTGATTTTGATAAAACTGGTGAGTTTGTTGAAAACGCCATTGATCGGCAGCTAATCCCCCAAAAATCGGAACTTCAGTGCCTAAAGTCTGTTTGAGTCCTTCCAAGAGAGAAACACCACTAACGGTTAAACTCTCTGGAATTGTAATACATAATCGCGGCGCACTTGCTAAGCCAATTTTGGCTTGTTCCACTGCTTGTTGGGCTGCAATCATGGGATCTGCCGAAACATTTAAGCCAATCCCAGCCCGAATTTCCAAGCTATCAGCACAAAATAGCATTAAAATCAAGGAATCTTGCTGAAAGTCTAAAATTGAGGAAATTTCGCCATCGGTGGTTCCCCCAATCAGTTCTAAATCTGGAAAAACTAAGAAGATCTGTTCCAAGATCGGTGAATGGTCAAAATCGATCGCTGCCAGTAAAATTCCAGCTTTGGGAACAGTGTTTTCCAGAGAACTTTGACATTGCTGTAGAACTTCTGCAATTGCCAATTGAGAATCTGGGTCATTACTGTGACCCATGACAACTTTGAACATAGATAGCTTCCAGGGAAATGAGATTTAACATACATTCCGCATCCAGAAGTGTGACAACAGGAAATAATTTAGGAATAAAGAATAAATTATTGATTAAGTTATTAATCGCTTCTCTTTCCCGTAGTTTGTCGCGCCTTTTTTTGCAAAATTTCTTCTACATCTTTGAGATCGGTAACTAACCTAACTCCTGCCACAGAAGTTTTTAACCATTTACCGAGATAAGCGATCGGACGACCAATAGTACGTTGTAATATTTCAAACACAATCCAACCTAATACACCTGCCCAAAAAGCTTCCCAAGTGTCACTATTCAGAGCAATTCTTAAACCAATTAAATAAGCGAAAAAACTCCAGATAGAAAGAATTATTGAAATTGGTACGCCCAGATAAGGCAAAGCTACAAAGATTCCCAAAATTAACGGACTATATGATAATCCTAAAGTACTAGCTAAGGAAATCAAAGAGGTATATTGGCGATCGATTAAACTACTAACAACCCAAGTACTCAGTACCCAAAAAATGTAACTGAAAGCAAACAAAATTGCCCCTAATAATAAACTTAAAAAGTATCGTAAAGGCTGCACTCGATTCAGAAATAACACAATTCCTTGACCGATCGCCCTCGATAACCCAGCTAAAAATACAATTAATAAAGCTAAAAATACGCCATCAGGTAGAGTAATTATTTGCTGAAATGCCTCTGATTGTAGAGCTAATGCCCCCCAAACTAATTCCCCAAATTTATCGAATGCAGATAGATTCATAATTCACTAAATTATATGTAAGGTGCGTTAATAAAGCACCTTACATATATTACATCCCTGGTGCTTCGTATTCTAATTCTCCTTTGGCTAGCTTTTCTTCCACTAAACTTCTGTACAATTCAATTTCCCGATAAAATTGATCGGTAGAACTTTTTCCTTGAGCATAAATTGCTGCTTTAATTTTCTGATACTCATCAGAAGTAATTTTGCCATCTGCTATTGCTGTTTCAATGATATTTTTGAGTTTTTCTAATTTTTGTAACTCTTCAGCAGTTGGTTCTTTAGCATTTGGGCGATCGATCTCCATTTTTTCCTCCTAACTTAATGAAAGTTATTTAACGGATAGATATTTTATCGCCTGCGATCGTTAACTTTTACAGGTTCAGGAATAATTGGTATTGGTGGTCTTCTACCATAAGCTTCCTCTAACTGTTCGGGAGTTAAAGAACGAATTAGATCTAGTTTAAGCGGTTCCCGACTTACCGATCGAGCAAAAGCTGCATTAAGAAAATCTTTAAATTCTGATTGACCATTGAGATAAGCTTGCATAAAGATTAAGCTAAAACCTTTCACATAATATCGCGCTAACTGCGGATCTCGACCAGCTAATAACCATCCTAAAGTATTGGGTTGTGGTTCTTCATCTTTCCCATCAAATTGATCGGAGGCAGCGTGTCCGCTGGGAATCACTACTGAGAGATATTTATCGGGATTTTTCATCCAAATAAAAGGTTGAATTTGCTCTTCTACTACGGAAGTAATAACATCTGCACTCCCACCTAAAATCAGAGTAGGAACTTGGATATCACTCATACCTTCGGGGCCAAAAACTATACTAGTTAAAGGATTAAGTGCGATCGTAGCTTTAATTCTCGGATCGCTTAAATTCTCAGTTAAAGGAGGTAAATCTACTGCCAAACATTGTAAAAAGAAAGAAGCATTAAGGTTGACTTGCCTGCGGTTACATTCGGAGAATATGCGTGCTTGATTTAATTTTGCTCCCGCCAATGCTAAAGCAGTATAACCGCCAAAAGAATGTCCAATTACCCCAACTTGTTGCACGTTAATTTTTCCGGCAAATTCCGATCGCGATAAACGTTCTAATTCATCGAGAGTATATTTAATATCTAAAGGGCGATCGACAAATTCCATGCGATCGACACTGCTTCTAGCTACTCCTAAAAGCAAAGCTTGTCTCATTACCGCATCACTACCAATATGTTGTGGTAAAACAGCTACAAAACCATGAGAAGCTAAATGTTCACCCAAATAAGCAAACGCCTTTGGATCGGAACCTAAACCATGAGAAATTACCACCACTGGCGCAGGTTGAGTTAATCCTTGAGGGATGTACAATTCAACGCGAAAACTATGAGAAGAATTCCTTCCCCCGACAAGTTGACGATTGCGAGTTAATTGTAATGTACGTTGAGAAAAATTATATTTTCCTCGCTGTTCAAAATTACCACGAGGAGGAAAATTAGGATTTGATTTTGCTTCCGTTTCTGCCTGTTGGGAAACTGCGAGTACCGCCGCTTTTTGATAATCAAAAAGTGTCGTAAATTGACTTTGTAATTGCATTAATTGATTAGCATTCATGCGAATTCCTGGCGTAGGAAACTTTCGCATAATATTAACCATTGTCATTCCTTCTGGGTCAGCAGCCGCTAAAATTAAAGCCGATCGCAGTGCATAGAAACCATCTAATCTTCTTTCTGTACGGATAACTCTTCCTAATCCTTGAAGTACTCTTTCTCCTATTGGTGTATAAGTTAATTGAGATACAACTACCGGACTAACATCTAAACGTCTTTGCAAAAATTCCCGAAAATTAGCTAAACCATCTTCTTTGAGAAATCTAGCATAAAAACTTAAATCGCGATCGATCTCCCCAGTTTTCGCAAACTTCTCCAAAGAACTTACTGGCAAAGAAAATTCTAAAGGCCCATAAGTTATAAAAACTGTTTCTGCCCCTAAAACTGGTTGAGGTTTTAATGCTGTGTATACAACACTTAAAGCTAGAAAACCACAAATATAAAAGAAACTTAATAATTTTATTTTTGCAAATAATAAATAAAACCCTGACTTAATCGGCAAAGGCTTTCTATTTCTCAAGGTGGATGTTACGCTGAGGAACATAATGATACAAAAATACAATGGCTTACATTACTATTGCACAAGACGAGCAGTACATAGCTATTAAGTTCACAAAAACTTAAGAAACTTAGCTGCTGAAATTGAGCCGGAAAAAAAAAGTACCTTTTTAGTCTCTATTTTCCCCAATAACCAGGAGTTTTCAGCATCATGAGTGAATTAATTGTACTTGGTTTTGATGACGAATATAAAGCAGAAGAAGCTCGTCTTGACCTAGCTAAAATGCAAGTTGAGCATTTAGTTGATTTAGAAGATGCCGCAGTCGTAGTTAAGAATAAAGAAGGCAAAGTTAAGTTGAAACAAGCAGTAGACTTAACTACAACAGGGGCGATTAGCGGTAGCTTTTGGGGTTTGTTAATTGGGACTCTTTTCTTAATGCCAATTTTGGGTGCTGCCGTAGGTGCTGCTTCCGGTGCAATTGGTGGCGCTTTATCTGATATTGGAGTGAATGACCAATTTATGAAACAATTAGCAGAGTCAATGCAACCTGGTACTTCGGCGCTGTTTGTTTTAGTCAGAAAAGCTACACCAGAAAAAGTATTACCGGAACTAGTGAAATATAACGCCAAAGTATTGCGAACTTCTTTATCTAATGATGCAGAAAAGAGATTGCAAGACGCTTTGAGTGGTACTAGTACTACTCCCGCTACTGCTTCTTAACCTAAATTAAGAGCAAGTTTCGGATTGACAAAAAAGCTCTGTATAATATATAGCTAGATCCCCGACTTCTTCAAGAAGTCGGGGATCTGTTTACCCTTAAATAACAACAATTATGCCCGCAACAATTGCCTTAATTGCTCACGATGCCAAGAAAGACGACCTAGTTAACTTTGCCAGAAAATACACACCTTTGCTAGGGCGTTACAAATTAATTGCCACTGCTAATAGCGGAGAACGGATTAGCGGAGAAACGGGGTTAAATGTAGAAAAACTAGCTCCTGGTAGTATGGGCGGAGATGTGCAAATTGCTGCCGAAGTAGTAGCAGGTAATGTGATTGCGGTAATCTTTTTAGTTGAATCTTTTTATGTTCAACCTTACGAACCGAATGTGCAAACAGTTTTACAAGTTTGTCAAGTTCATAATGTTGCCATAGCTACAAATTTAGCAACAGCAGAGGCGATCGCATCCTCCCTAGCCAAAACCTTAATTGCCCATTTAATTTATAATCCAGTTGCCGGACAAGGTAACGCCGAACAAGACTTAGCATTAATTCGAGAATTATTAGAACCACAGTTACATTTACAAATTCACTTTACCGAACCAGAAATCGATCCTGTTAGTTTAGCGCAAAAAGCGATCGCCAACCAAGCCGATATAATAATAGCTTCCGGTGGAGATGGCACAGTTTCCGCTGTCGCCGGAGCCTTAATTGGTAGCGGCATTCCATTAGGAATTATACCCAGAGGAACAGCAAATGCCTTTGCCGTTTCTTTAGGAATTCCTCGACTATTACCAATTAGAAACGCCTGTCAAATAATCTTAGCTAACAACACTCGCACAGTAGATGCCGCAAAATGTAATGGCTTACCAATGATATTATTAGCAGGCATTGGTTACGAAGCCGCCACAGTAGAAAGAGCCAGTCGAGAATTAAAAGATCGTTGGGGACCAATGGCATACTTAATGGCAGGTTGGCAATTACTAGATGAATCAGTTTTGTTTGATACAGAAATCGAAACAGAAGAAGGTAAAATTTACAATTTTCAAGCAGCCGCAATTACAATTGCTAATGCTGCACCACCAACTTCTGTATTAGCTCAAGGAGCCGGACAAGTAATATTTGATGATGGATTGCTAGATATCACCATTGCCACAGCCGAAAACAAATTAGAAGCAGTTTCCACCATGTTAAGAATGTTTGGTGCGGCAATTACCAAAACCGAATTTGAACATAAAAACGTCATTCATGGACGAGCCAAGAAGCTAAAATTTACCACAAATCCACTGCAAAAAGTAGTAGTAGATGGAGAAATAATTGGCACAACGCCCATTGAAGTTGAGTGTATTCCTGCTGGATTAACCGTTTTAGCTCCCAAAACTTAACACCCAAACCTGATAACCATATAAAATCCTTATGTTTAATCTTTATACTCACTTAGATCCATCAATCTCATAGTGCAGCGGCATTAAAGTAACTAGAAACCTGATAAATTCTTTAAGATCGCCTAAATTGCTCAAAGAACTTGTATAATTCATTCCTGTCGATTAGGCTTAGAGAAAATTAATCAAAAAATAAACATGACAAAACTTCATATTGTAGCTACCAATAGGAAAAAAGCTAATATATCATTTCCGATCCAACTAATAGGCACTGCCTTACTAATTTCCCTGACAAGTACAGCCTGCAATCAAAATAAACAGCCTACAGCTTCAGCAGGAGCACAACCAACAGCGGTTCCTGTAAAATTACTCACGATCGAGTCAACTAAAATTGAAGACATTAACCAATATCAAGGGCAATTACAAGCAGTCAAAAGAGTCTCATTAGCACCACAAACCAGCGGTCGGATTCAAGAAATAAATGTCAGCCAAGGACAAAGCGTGAACACTGGGCAACAAATCATGCTATTGAATCCTGAAAGAAGTCAAGCAGATGTGCAAGGAGCCCAAGCCCAAGTTCAAGCCCAAAAAAGCAACTTAGCCAACGCCCAAGCCCAAGTCACAGGACAACAAAGCAACCTAGCCAACGCCCAAGCCCAAGTCAAAGCCCAAGAAAGCAACTTAGCAAATGCCCAAGCCAGAGTTACTTCCGCGCAAGCAGATGTAGCCCGTCAACAAGCACAAATAGAAGCGGCGCGAGCCGAAATTCAAGCTAGAGAAGGAGAGTTGCGGCTGGCGCAGGTAAATTACGATCGCGCCAAATCCCTAGTCACTCAAGGCGCATTACCCAGACAAGAATTAGACCAAAGATCCGCCCAACTAAATAATGCCAGAGCCGCCGTCAACGTTGCCCAACAACAATTAACCGCCGCCCAAAAATCCCTAAGCAGCGCCCAAGCCAGTGTCACCGCTGCCCAATCAGCCGTAACTCAAGCCCAAGCCAACATCAGATCCGCCCAAGCAGGCGTATCCCAAGCCGAAGCCAACATCAAAGCCGCCCAAGCTACCGTAGCTCAAGCCCAAGCAGGCGTTTCCCAAGCCGAAGCAAGTGTCAAAGGCGCAACCGCAAGCTTAGGCTACAACAAAGTCGTCGCCCCCATTAATGGTTTAGTCGGAACTATTACCGTCAGAGTCGGAGATTTCGTCAATACCGGACAGCAAGTTACAAGCATTATTCAAAACGATGCTTTTGAACTGCAAATACCCGTTTCCGTTCAACGCACCCCCCAACTAAAATTAGGTTTACCAGTACAAATTATTAATCCCCAAACTAACAAGCCAGCCGTCACAGGAAGCATTAGTTTTATTTCGCCGCAAATCGATCAAGCTAGCCAAACAATCTTAACTAAAGCTGTATTTCCTAACATTAGAGATTATCTCAGAGATCAATTAAACGTTACAGCAAGAATTGTCTGGAGCGAAACCACAGGAATTGCCATTCCCACTGAATCTGTCACCAGAATTGGCAACCAACCTTTTGTATTTGTCGCAGAAGAAGGCAAAGACCAGCAAGGAAAACCACAACTGATAGTGAATCAAAGACCAGTACAATTAGGGCCAATTCAAGGAAGTAACTTTCAAGTTAAAGAAGGCTTAAAAGTTGGGGATAGAATAGCTGTTAGCAATATTCTCAGGTTAAGAAATGGGATACCAATTACTCCCGAACCCTAACCGATGTGCAAACTGTGAGATTTGAGTGTTGAGTTTTAAATGAAGAACTTTGACAACTCAAAACTCAAAATTTAAAAATCAAAATTTGGTTAAAAATATGGCTGTATTCTCCATTTCAGATAACTTTATTAAACGACCAGTACTGACTACAGTTTGTACAATCCTCATTGTACTAATTGGTACTATTTGTATCCCATTATTACCCATCAATAACTTACCTGATATTGCACCAATTCAAATCCAAGTGAGTGGCAACTACAGTGGTGCTGATGCTCAAACAGTAGCAGACACCGTAACTACCACACTTCAAAGGCAAATTAACGGTGTTGAAGGTTTACAATTCATCACTTCTCAAAGTACCAGTTCTGGCGCAAGTTCGACTCAAGCATTCTTTGGTGTCGATACAGATAGAAACATTAACCAAGTCAACGTTCAAAACCAAGTAACCCTTGTCCAACCCCAATTACCAGATATAGTTAGACAAAATGGGGTATCAGTAAGAGCATCATCAACTAGTATTTTGTTGGTCTATGGTTTCAACGCCGAAAACAACAAATATGACGATACTTTTATTAGTAATTACCTAGATTTATATGTAACAGATACTCTCCGAAGAGTTCCAGGTGTCGGTGATTTAATGATTTTAGGTCAACGCCAATATGCAATGAGAATTTGGCTCGATCCTAATAGAATGGCAGCTAGAGGATTAACCCCGCCTGATGTAATTTCCGCTTTGCAATCACAAAATGTGCAAGTGGGGATAGGTAGAATTGGTAGTCAACCTGCACCAGAAAATCAAGCATTCAGTTTTCCAGTGAGAGTGCAGGGGAGATTCCAAAATGAAGCCGAATTTGAGAACTTAATTATTCGATCGGAACCTAATGGCAGTTTACTAAGACTAAGAGATGTTGGACGAGCAGAATTAGGGGCAGAAAATTACGATTTCCAAGCCTTAGTAAATGGTCAACCGGGTGTAGGTATTGCGATCTATCAATTACCAGGAAGTAACGCTGTAGATATAGCAGCGAAAATCAAAGAAACAATGGCGGGTTTGGAAAAATCTTTTCCTCCCGGATTAAAATCTTTTATAGTTTATGATATTACGGAGTTTATTGAAACTTCTTTACAAGAAGTATTTAAAACTCTGATTGAAGCGGTTTTGTTAGTAATTTTAATCATTTTCATTTTCTTACAAGACTGGCGAACTACAATTATTCCTGCGATCGCAATTCCGGTGTCTTTGTTAGGGACAATGGGATTTACTTTAGCTTTTGGTTTTTCTTTAAATACCCTAACTATGTTTGCTTTGATTTTGGCAACTGGGTTAGTGGTAGATGATGGAATTGTGGTGGTAGAAGCAGTCGCCGGGAAAATGGAACAGGGAATGAGTTCCCGTCAAGCTGCTTTACAATCAATGAATGAATTAGGGGGAGCAGTTGTTTCTACTTCATTAGTGCTGATAGCGGTATTTTTACCCGTGACATTTTTCCCTGGTGCAACAGGGATTATGTATCAGCAATTTGCTTTAGTTATTATCTTTGCTATTATCGTTTCTACCTTTAATGCCTTGAGTTTTTCTCCGAGTATGGCAGCGATATTGTTGCGATCGAAAAAAGGAGAAGGACAAGGAGAAGGTAGAGGGCCTTTAGCTTGGTTTTTCCGGCAATTTAACCGCGTGTTTGATAAAATCATTGCGGGTTATGCCAAACTTATTAAAGTTTTAATTAAGCTAAAATTAATTGTTTTTGGGGTATTTATTGCCTTGTTAGCAGGTACGGTTTTGCTTTATATGGCAGTACCAACCGGGTTTATTCCTGAAGAAGACCAAGGTTTGTTTTTAGGGATTATTCAATCACCGGAAGGAGTGGCTTTAAACTATACCAATAGAGTGGCAAATACAGTTTATCAAGAACTGAAAGAAGTACCGGAAGTAGAAGGATCGTTAATTGTCAGTGGTTTTGGTTTGGATGGTAGCGGACCAAGTAGAGGCACGTTTTTCGTCAAGTTAACAAATTGGGGAGAAAGAACTAAAAAAGAGCAAAGTGTGAGAGCAATTTTGGGGAAATTGAATCGCAAGTTTGCTCAAAATCAACAAGCAATTATTCAGGCATTTAACTTACCTCCTGTACCAGGATTTAGTGCTACAGGTGGTTTTGAGTTTCAGTTGCAAAATACATCCGGGGGACAATTAACTTTTGACCAATTCCTAAAAAGTGCGAATGAAATTATTGCTAAGGCAAATCAAAACCCGAATTTAAGTAGAGTTTTCACCCAGTTTACTGCTAATACTCCGCAGTTAGAAATTGATATCAACCGGGATAGATTAGCAAATTTAAATATCGATTTTGTCCAAGCAATGACGAGTTTAGGTACTTATATTGGCGGTCGTTATGTGAATGATTTTAGTATGGGACAACGGAATTACCGGGTGATGGTGCAAGCTGATGAACGGTTTCGCAGTACGCCGGAAGATTTAGGACAGGTGTATGTGCGATCGCGCAATAATCAACTAGTCCAACTCAAAGAGTTCGCCACAATTAGAGAAATTGTTGGCCCATCAGTAATTTCTAACTTTAACTTATTTCCTAGTATTAAAATACAAGGAAACCCAGCGCCAGGTAGGTCTTCTGGAGAAGCAATTCAGGCGATGGATCAAGTATTTCGATCGGCAGCAATTTCCGGTTTATCTTATGAATGGTCTGGACTAACTCGTGAAGAAATTCAATCCGGTGGTCAAGCTGCTGTAATTATGCTTTTGGGTCTAATTATTGTGTTCTTAGTATTAGCAGCACAATACGAAAATTACATCGACCCTGTAATTATTTTGCTCACAGTACCAATGGCAGTTTTTGGGGCAATGTTATTTATTTCCCTTGACCCTAGAGAGTTAGTCAACGATCTTTATTGCCAAATTGCATTAGTAATGTTGATTGGTTTAGCATCGAAAAACGCAATTTTGATCGTAGAATTTGCCAACCAATCACGAGAAAGTTTGGGGATGACTATTCCCCAAGCAGCGGCAAATGCGGCGAAGGAACGTTTTCGCCCAATTTTAATGACAGCTTGCTCAACTTTAGTCGGTTTTTGGCCCTTAGTTATCGCTTCTGGCGCTTCCGCTGCTAGTCGTTGGTCTTTGGGAGTGGCAGTTTTTGGCGGGTTTTTCGTCGCCACTATTATGAGTTTCTTCTTAGTACCTATTTTGTATGTGGTAATTAAGCAAGTGGCAGAATTTGTGTTTGGTGGGAAGAAGAAGCAAGCCAAAGGCAAAAAGGAAGCAGAAAAAGAGATTAAAGAGACAGAAGAAATTGTTTCTCAAGCTTCCAATCACCCAGAAGAAACACCTGTTAATACTGTTAGTTCCGAAACGGATGGTAAAGGATCTGTAGTATTAGGTAATGGCGACTCACCAACTGTCTACTATCCACCTGCAACTACTTCGCCAAGCGATCCTAATGTTACTCAACCAGATAATAATGAGGAAATGCCTTCTTCTACTTCTTCTGAAGGTTCGGAAACAGGGGAATCCCAAACTACTAAAAACTTCCCTGGTGATAATCAGTTGTAAGTAATTGGGTAGTGGGTAAGACAAAATTAACCTGCTACCTAGCATTAACTAATGAAACTCTTTAAAGGAAAGGATGAATGCTTAGAAAATTTCTTGAATTAGGAAACAATGCAGCCTAGTAGATTAGAAAATTTGGCAAAAAATAAATATAATCGATTGCTGTTTGTGCAGATATTATTTTTTCTAGGGTTTCCTTTTATTCAAGCTAATCCCATAGTTAACTTTGTATTTACTGTACTGTTCTTCTTGATTTTTTTAGGAACACTTATTTTAACAATTGCCGAACTAGAAGAAAGTAGAAAAATATTTCGTTGGTATTTAATTTTGGCATTTTTATCATTTATTTTTGAGGTTGTTGGTTCATTAGATTTAATCATTAAAAGCGAAAATATACTTAGCTTTATTATTAGTAACCTTATTTTCTTGTTTTTTCTGGCTGTATCAATCTGGCTAATTATTCGAGAAATATTTCCCAGTCATAATGTAAATGGCGACACCATTAAAGGCGGAGTGTGCATTTATTTATTATTAGGTTTGTTTTGGTATAATATTTATGAAATAATTTATATTCTTAATTCTAATTCGTTTAAAGGAATAGTTAGTTCTAATAGCCAAGCAGATCTACTTTATTTCAGTTATACAACCTTAACAACTGTTGGTTATGGTGACATTACTCCAGTAGTTAATTTTGCGAGAATTTTCGCCAATTTAGAATCTGTTGTCGGCATAATGTATCCGGCAATTTATATTTCTAGATTGGTAGGAATTTACAGTAACGAACAAGCACAGGAGAAAAACAAATGAACTTTAAACTAATAGTTTTTTCCAGTTTATTAACTGCTATTATTGGGGCAACAATAGGCTTTGCTGTTGGTGAACTTTTTAAGCCAAAATTTAGCAGTCAAATCTATCAAGATATCCACCGTCAGTATAGTGTAATAGGCGGTGTCGGGGGATTAGTTGTGGGTGGTTGTCAAGAAGTAATTAGACAGCTGAAAAAACAGCGAGATGAGGAAGATCGGGAGAGGAGGGAAGCAAGTGTGCAGAAGGGCGAGTCAGAATAATTTAATTTTTAATTCACTTTTGCGGGTAAAAGTATTTGTGAATACAAGATCGATCGCACAACCCAAAAATAGATTAAAAGAATCCGAAACTACCGAGAAATAAATCAATTATTCTGGTTTAATCGTTAGCGGATAGTACCACTAGAGATAAACAAAGGACATTGATTTTATGGTAGCGATCGCATCCATTCATGGCAGAGAAATTCTTGACTCTCGCGGCAACCCAACCGTTGAAGTAGATGTCGTCCTAGAAGATGGTAGCAAAGGACGGGCAGCAGTACCCTCTGGCGCTTCTACCGGAAGTCGGGAAGCTTTGGAACTCAGAGACTCTGAAGCCCGCTATTTGGGCAAAGGCGTACTCCAGGCAGTCAAAAATGTCAATGAAATCATCGCCCCTGCCCTCAAAGGCGCAGATGCCAGCGATCAAACAGCAGTTGATAACAAAATGCTGGAAATGGATGGCACCGAGTATAAATCTAAGTTGGGCGCAAACTCAATTTTAGGCGTATCGATGGCAGTGGCAAGGGCGGCAGCAAATTCGGCAAATTTACCGCTTTACCGCTACTTAGGCGGCGATGATGCGGTAATACTGCCCGTGCCCATGTTTAATATTCTCAATGGTGGTGCTCATGCTGATAATAACGTAGACTTTCAAGAGTTTATGATCGGTCCTGTGGGAGCATCAACTTTCAGCGAATCTTTACGCATGGGCGCGGAAATTTATCATGCGTTAAAGTCAATTTTGAAGCAGAAAGGTTACGGTACTGGGGTAGGCGATGAAGGCGGTTTTGCCCCTAGTTTGAAAAGCAATGTGGAAGCAATTGAGGTAATTTTAGAAGGGATTGATAAGGTAGGATTAAAAGCTGGGGAAGATGTGGCGATCGCATTAGATCCTGCTACTAGCGAATTGTACCGCGAAGAAGACGGCAAATACGAGTTTTACAAATCGGATAAAAGTCGGAAAACTACCGAAGAAATGATCGATCTTTGGGAAGGTTGGGTAAACCAATATCCGATTATTTCCATTGAAGACGGTTTAGGGGAAAAAGATTGGTCAGGTTGGCAACTTTTGACCAAACGCTTAGGCGGTAGAATTCAATTGGTAGGAGATGACGCATTTGTAACCAACCCGGCAATTATCCGAAAAGCGATCGCCGATGGCGTAGGCAATTCTGTATTAGTTAAAGTTAACCAAATTGGTTCGATTACAGAAACTTTAAACGCCATTAAAGAAGCTACTGCTGCCGGATATACTAACATGACCAGTCACCGTTCTGGTGAAACTCCTGATGATTTTATCGCAGATTTAGCAGTTGCTACTGGTTCGGGACAAATCAAAACTGGTGCGCCTTGTCGCGGTGAAAGACTCGCTAAATACAACCAACTACTTCGCATTGAAGAAGAGTTAGGAAGTAAAGCGGTTTATTCAGGTTGGGCGAAATTTAAAAAAGGGTAAGTAACAGAGAAAAGGGGAGAGAATTATCACAATCTTCTCCTCTTTCTTCCTTTCTTTATCCGCCAAACTTCCCACTATTTCCGGTTCAAGAATAACAAATATCAAGCTAAATTTATGGTAATTTAAACTTATGTTTGTTGTCCCTTTAGCCAGTAAGTAACCATTTCTCCTTTGCCTTTAACTGAAAGTGTACCTCGTTTTTCAAACAAATATTTAGGCTGCAAAAGTTGATAAGTTGTTTCTGTAACTTGAATACAACCGGGTAAACTATGGGATTCCATCCGGCTGGCAGTATTGACAGTATCTCCCCATAAATCGTAGATAAACTTTTTACTGCCAATTACTCCAGCAATCACAGGCCCAGTATTAATCCCAATTCGCAAACTGAGGGGTTCCATTTCTGCAATTTGAAATTCAGGTTTGCCGATCGCTGCTTGCATTTCTAAAGCCATTTCAGCGATCGCTTCTGCATGATCGGGACGGGGAATTGGTAAACCTCCTGCTACCATGTAATTATCACCAATTGTTTTGATTTTTTCCAATCCGTAGCGATCGCTCAAATCATCAAAGGTTGAGAAAATCTGATTGAGTAAAGCAACTAATCGATCGGGAGAAATTCTGGTTGAAAGAGTGGTAAACCCAACAATATCAGCAAACAATACAGTAACTTCGGCAAAGTTATCACAAATAGTACGCCGACCTTGTTTCAAATCTTCAGCAATTGGTGCTGGCAGAATATTCAACAGCAATCTTTCTGCTTTTTCTCGTTCTATTTGAGCTTCTGCTTCTGCCTGTTGGCGACGATTTATTTCGCCATAATTCCGCAAAAACGATTCATTAAAAGCAGTTATTACTTCTCCCAATTCATCCTGGCGATCGACTACCATTAAATGAGATTCTGGATGAATGCCCTCTTGCTGTAAAGCAATAGAAGCTTCCATCAAACTATCACGAAGTCTTAAAATCGGTACAATCACCACTGATTGCACAACACACATTGTCACCAAGGTAATCAGTGCCGAAATTAATAGTACAATCGCGATAATTCTTAACACATAAAGATAAAGTTGTTGCTGAATAGAGAACGCATCATGGCGAATAATTAAAATATAATCATTCCCCAATTCATTAGGAAACCAAGCAACATCATAGCGACCTTCAAATTTAAACCATCGTTGCTGCAACTGTTGCTGATTTACCATTAACCAAGATAAGCTAGGTGTTTCACCAAACTGACCTAACTCCTTGCCATCAGAAGCTCGGTATAACACGCCTCCCAACAAACCCTTGAGCATTGCTTCATTTTGAAGTGTTTGAATGTGGAACAATAACTCCTCTGTTGAAGCATTTGGATAAGTCCGAATAATCCACTCAATTTTCGCTGAAGTCACTTCTTTCAGTTGATTTTCTAGTTCCTGACTCTTCTGATTTACTGAAGGAATAAAAACTGCTCCTTCAATGACTAGAAAACTGGCAAAAACAGTAAGGGCAATTCGTCGCGAAAGCCGAGTTTTGTATGAATTAAAGAGATGAATTTTCCCGGAAATCGACTGTGAATTGGCGATCTTATTCGCTCGATCGGGGAGATGAGAAGGTTTAGCGGCGATCCGTATCGCACTAAAGAAAGTGTAAATATTTACTGGCATCATCATAACCACAACAGAGTTGAGTAACGGAATTTAGTAGTAACTCAAGTTGCTTTCTTTTCTTAGCCCCCCTAAATCAGGGAGGTTGCTTTCTTTTCTTAGCCCCCCTGAATCAGGGAGGTTGCTTTCTTTTCTTAGCCCCCCTGAATCAGGGAGGTTGCTTTCTTTTCTTAGCCCCCCTTATTAAGGGGGGTTGGGGGGATCAAACCCGAGTAATCCCAGCCGAAGATCCCCCCTAACCCCCCTTAATAAGGGGGGAACAGGAAAGAATTAATAACTAGCAACTTACGTTAGTACACACCCTGTTCAAATAGTTTCATAAAAACCAGCTTGCAGATTGTTTTTCACTGAAAAAATCTGTGAGAATAGCTAATATTACAATAAATGAGTTTGGCTTATCCTGAGATAATCCTGATCTTCATACCTTTATTTATAAGCTTTAAAATTTGTGCCGTCAATACAGAAAAGTTAAGTATTTTTCAGCGATTTTCCTTGGTCAAGTGTAGTTTTAGGAGGTGGCTAAAGGCGATCGCAAAGTCTCCCAACTTCCTGTAAAGCAGCAGCATTACTTCCCCTTTGAACATTAATATTTGTTTTCAGATAATCACCGATCCAAGAACAACCTTTTGACAGAAGACGATCGGGAGGAGAATTCAGATCGATGTTCCATAAAATAACATTTCCCGTAGAATCAGAAGAAGCTAAAGTGCGATCGCCTAAAAAACTCAAACTTCTCACCCCAGCCGAATGTCCGCCTAAAGATTGCAACTCTTCACCGTCGCGACTCCACAATTTCACAGTCATATCTTCACCCGCAGTTGCTAATATCTTACCATTCGGACTAAAACTTACTGCTGTCACATCTTCTTGATGTCCTGAAAGTGTAGCTAACTCTTTCCCTTGCAGACTCCAAAGTTTCACAGTTTTATCTTTACTCGTAGTAGCAATAAATTGACCATCGGGACTAAATGTAACAGCTAAAACACCAGCTTGATGTCCTGCAAGAGTAGTTAATTCTTCACCTTGTAAATTCCAAAGTTTAGCCGTTCCATCTTCGCTAGCAGTAGCAAGAATTTGACCATCGGGACTAAAGCTAACATCTTGTAATCCTGCTTGATGTCCGCGCAAAACTACTATTTCTTTACCTTTACTAACTTCCCAAATTTTAGCGACACTATCCCAACCTGCACTTGCTACAAGTTTACCATCTGGGCTAAAACTAATGTTACGAATATCGGCTTTATGACAAAATAAAGTTGCCAGTTCTTCGCCTTTTAAATTCCACAGTTTAACAGTTTTATCTCGACTTGCAGTGGCGATCGTCTTTCCATCAGGACTAAACTTAATACTTCTCACTGTATCCTCATGTCCCTTGAGTTTAACTAATAATTCTCCTTGACGATTCCAAAGTTTTCCCATTGTGTATCTTCCTGTTGTTCCCAAAGTTTGACCATCGGGACTAAAACTAACACTATTAATCGCCGCACTGCCAAAATTTAAACTGTGAGGATGGAGAGAGGAAACGTTTTCTTGATTCGTCAGATCTGCCACATTCCAAAGTCTAACAGTTGTATCTTCACTACTGCTAGCAAGTAGTTTTCCATCTTTGCTAAAATGCACACCCCAAACGGGATTTAGGTGTCCTTGTAAGACTTGCAAAGTTTCGCCATTGCGATTCCAAATGCGGATAGTATTGTCATAACTAGAAGTAGCTAAAGTTTTGCCATTGGGACTAAAAACTACACTACCGACAGTATCAGTATGTCCCTGTAAAGTTGCTAATTCTTCGCCTTGCAAATTCCAAATTTTTGCAGTTCGATCGCGACTAGAAGTAGCGATCGTTTCCCCATCTTTGCTGAAGTTAACATACATTACCCAATCTTGATGACCTTTCAAAGTTAGGAGTTTTTTCCCCGACAAACTCCAAACTTTTGCTGTTCCATCTCGACTTGCAGTGGCGATCGCATTTCCCTTTGGACTAAAACTAATTGCTACCACTGGTGCATCATGAGTTTGGAAATTTATTAACTCTTCACCTTGGGAATTCCAAATTTTGATTTTCCCATTCCAACCCATCGCTGCAACCATTTTACCATCAGGACTCCACCCCACACAAGCGACCCAATCATCATGTTGTAAAGTAGCAAGTTCTTTGCCATCTTCGACGCGCCAAATTTTCACAGTGCGATCGCGACTAGCACTAGCTAACTTTTTCCCATCCGGGCTAAAATTGATACTCCAAACTGTGTCATCATGACCCTTGAGAGTATGTAAAATTTGCCCATCTCGTCGCCACAACTTAATAGTTTTATCCCAACTAGAACTTGCCAAAGTTTCGCCATCAGAGCTAAACTTTACCCTAGTTACTACATCAGTATGACCTTCTAAACGGTTGCTTTCCCCGATCCAATTAACCGATTGTTGCAAGGTCTTTTTTACTTTCGCTTTCAACTCAGGATCGGAATTCTCCCAACCCATTTGATGCAACTTTAATCCGGCTTTTAAACTTGCCAACAAAGCATCAAATCTTTGATGCAGTTCAAAATAATTCTCTGAAGAAATCGCCAGAGTATTAATTTCGCCCAAAGCAACCTTTTGTTGTTGTCTGTTAGTTTTCCATGCCAATAATCCTGATATTCCCACCAAAGAAACAGCGATCGTTGACAGTAATAATAAACCTAATACACCTTTTTGAATTGTTTTTCGGGCTTGTTCTTGAGCAGTTGTCAGAATTTGATTTGCTTGTTCTGATGCAGCTAAAGCACCTTGAACTTCCCGTTTATCTATTTCTTGACTAGCAGCAAAAAACCGATAATCTTGATTACTTAAACATTTTCCTAACGCCCAAGCTTCTGCATCTTTGAGAACTTGTCCGCGTAAAAGTAGCGATTCATCTTGATAATTTGAAGCTACCCAACCGTTAAGTTGAACAGCATAAGGTCGAATTTGACTTAGTTGTTTCTCTACCCATTCCAGATTAAAAACTCTTTCATAAATGCGGTTATAAACCTGTAATTTATTCTGATGTTTAACGACTAAACCAGATAATAATAATTCAATTTGTTCGGGAGAATCATCAGCTAAAACGCTGCCATTTTGGAGAATGTGCAAATACAATCCTAATAAACGGCTAGCACGTTGTTCATCTTTGAGGAGGCGATCGCGAATCGTCCGTAAATGTGGCGGTTCATCTTGTGCAATCCAATTATCAATAATTCGCGTTTCTACTAAATTAGAAATTTGCACCGAACAAACACTATGATTGGTTAAAATCTCCTGTACCAACTTTTGCAAATAGGGAAACTGCACATTTGTAGAACTTCCCTCTACACCTGCAACTTCTCTCCCTTCCAATTCTCCCTGTTGTACCACCAACTGACAAAGTTTTTGAGTTAAAAAAGGTTGTCCTCCAGTCCAAGATAAAATTTCTTTTAAAGCCGTTTCCGGGTATTCTACTTTTCCCTCCAATCCTCGCACTAAAGGTTCGATTTCATCAAGTTGAAAACCACACAAATTAATAGCTTTACCAATATTAAAAGGAGTCCGAGTTTTATTCGCAATTAAATCTGAAGGAGTAGCCACACCCAACAAAGCAAAAGTCAGGCGTTTAGAAACATGACAAGAACGCAGCAACGCAAAGAAATCATCAGTATCAAAAGGTAAACTCAGAGTACTATCAATTTCATCAAAGAAAATCACAATTGGTTGAGAAATTAATTCCGGTAAAGTTACCTCGAAAAGTTCACCCAAACGACGCACAGGTGATAAATCTTGCCGATCGGCTAACCAACTGCGAAGATTAACTTGACCAGCCAATCGAAAACTCCGCACCAACCG
The DNA here is from genome assembly GCF_041929135.1 of Floridaenema fluviatile BLCC-F154. Classification (NCBI taxonomy): domain Bacteria; kingdom Bacillati; phylum Cyanobacteriota; class Cyanophyceae; order Aerosakkonematales; family Aerosakkonemataceae; genus Floridanema; species Floridanema fluviatile. Next base: position 44,812 of record NZ_JBHFNS010000013.1, read on the forward strand.
CATAATAATATCAGCGTACCATTGGTCGATCGTAATCCCCCGATTTCCCAACCCCGACAGATCCACAGTTGCACAAGCGATCCCATCCTCCTGTAACTGCTTCGCCACCTGCACCTGCAAACTCGACTTACCCATCTGGCGACAATTAAGAACATAGCAAAACTCGCCAGCCTTGAGAGCAGTGTAGAGTTCGCGATCGGCTTGTCGCACCACATAACTAGGCGCATCAATCGGAAGCCGACCCCCAACATGATATTGATAAGATAAAGTAGATTTTTGCATAATCAAAGCCCACCTTGACCAATTTTCAATTCCCCCTCGATTCAACTACTTATAAAATGATTTCTCTAAATTGAAAATACAGAAAAGTTAAGGACTTTGCCAAAAAAGATGACTCTTTTATATCAAATAGAAAAAAGGATGCCACAAATCGGAGATCCCCCTAAATCCCCCTTAATAAGGGGGACTTTAAACTCACTCTTGTTCCCCCCTTGGGAAGGACTGAGAAGGAGTACTTGGCCAAATACAACCGACTTTAAACTCACTCTTGTTCCCCCCTTGGGAAGGACTGAGAAGGAGTACTTGGCCAAATACAACCGACTTTAAACTCACTCTTGTTCCCCCCTTGGGAAGGGGGGCTAGGGGGGATCGAACATCTGTAGCAAACATTTAGGTATTCCATATTACATTTATAGCGATCGGTTAACTTGATTAATTAGTAAAATGCTTGGTGTATCAAGAATCCCAGTCCCCAGTCCCCAGTCCCCAGTCCCCAATCGCTAACTTAACTACTTATAACTTTCCTCTCAAAACTTGTTCAGCAGTGAGATTCAATTCAGGAAAAGTTGCCGAAATAATCCTCAGATTACCGCGAAACTCTTGTTTCTGATAAACTTTATTTTCCAACAGGTAAACAGTTACCCGTCGATCGCGCCTCGACACAGGATCTACTACCCAATATTCAGGAATTCCAAAAGCTTGATACTCCGCCAATTTTTCTTTGTAATCATCTCTCGAAGAACTCGGACTAACTATTTCCACGACTAACAAACTGGGAACTTGCAAAACAGCGGAACAATCCATCAAACTTTCCGCTACTTCCTGCGTTATAACTAACACATCGGGAAGACGGGCGCTATCTGACTCCGTTTGCTGTCCAACTTCTCTAAATGCTTCCCAAGGATAACCTAATCTTGCAATTTCTAAATCGAATTGACTTTCTAAAAACTTAGCAATTCTGATATGTAACAACGTTGGAGGATTCATTAGCTTAAGTTCTTGCCGCACCAATTCATAGCGGTTATCCGTTCCATCATCGTAGGTAAGATATTGTGAAAAAGTCAACTTTGGTAGAGTAGTAGTATTCATAATTTTTTGAGAACTTCAACATTAAAATACTTTTAGTAGGGTGTGTATTGCCTATAGCATAACCCACCCTACCGCTATATTTAGCTTGTTAAAGCGTCAAATTGGCGATCGGCTTAACTAAGAGATCCCACCAATTGTTGACTCAAAATCCACATTTTTTCCGCCTTTTCATCATCCCGTGCTTGGGGAGAAACCTTCTGCACAAAAGACTTACCATCTTTCTTTTGTCGATTTCCCCAACTCCAATAAGCACCAGATTGTTTATACTCAGGATCGGCGACTACCATAGCAACTCTTTCGCCAGCCAAATCTTGAGAAACATAACCCCCGGTAACATTCTTTTGGAACCAAGGGAAAAGTTTTTGAAACAACGGATAATGATTACGGAACAGAGGTGTATCTGCCACACATCCCGGATATAAAGAAGTGAAAGTAATCCCCGTAGAATCATGATAGCGACGATGCAATTCGCGCATAGTCAACACATTGCAAACCTTGCTATCTTTATAAGCCTTCACAGGTTCAAACTTCTTGCCATCAATCATGGTGATCGGATCTTTAAATCCAGCAGCAAAACCCTCAAAATTTCCTAAATCGGGACGAGGAGGAATCTTCCCGCCTAACTCATCTGGGTTATGGGTAACAGTCCCTAAAATCACCATTCTTTTATCTGTTGCAGGTGACTTTTTCAGATCTTCTAGCATCATATTACAGAGTAGAAAATGACCCAAGTGATTAGTAGTCATAGTTAACTCATAACCTTCTGGGCTTCGCAATGGCTCTTTGATTAAAGGCATATAAATTGCCGCATTGCACACCAAAGCATCTAGCGATCGACCGCTTACCCGGAAGTTTTTCACGAATTGGCGAACACTGTCCAGGGAACCGAGATCGATCTGCATCAGACTGTAGCTATCTGGCGACATTCCTACACTTTTGGCAGCGGTTTCCGCTTTCGCTAAATCCCGACAAGCCATAACTACGTGCCATCCCCGCTTCGCCAATGCCTTAGCAGCATACAAGCCAACTCCAGAGGAGGCACCCGTGATTACAACAGTTGACTTCCGATTTTGTTCCATTGTCTTCCAACTCAATTGACCATGAGACCATATTCTAGGATCTCACGATCGGTGAGTCAGTAAAACTAGTGTAAAAATTGTTTTTAATTGAAATTGGGAAAATATTAAACAGAAGCGGGGGGGCAGGGGGGCAGAGGGGCAGAGGGGCAGGGGGGTAGGGGGGCAGAGGGGAAACAAAACTCAAAGATTCGATGTTTTTTGGTTAATGAAAGTCGATTTGGGGTTGTAGTAATAACATGATTGTTCCTACTGCTACAAAAGACAGCGTTATCCACAACAACATTAAATTTAAACGCATGATTTTCTCCTTTTAAGCACCTGTTGGTTCGGCGTATCCTTGAATATTTTCTGGTTCAAACTGACGCAACACGCGAGTTGCTTGACGAGTTAATTCTTCGGTACCTTGGACAATAATTAAATACTTACCTGCGTTCAAGCGATTTCGATATGCTAAAGCATCTCCGCTACCCACAGTTAAAGCAACGCCACCACCGACAAAGTAAGCACCCAAAGCGCCAGAAGCAGCACCCAAAAGCCCACCAATAAGATGATTTGCGACGGCATTTAATGAGGAAAAAATGGTAATCCCGGTTAAAAGATTAAACAGGTAGCCAGCAACAAAACCAAAAGGTACTAGCCAAACAAAAAGCCTAGTTGCACCTTGACGTGCTTGTTGATTTGGATTAATTAATCCATATTCATCAGCACTTTTGAAACCTTTACCTAAAATGTTGACTTGCTGAGTGGGGATTCCTTGTTTCTCTAGTTCGGTGTATGCTTGTTCTACTTGGATGCGATCGGACAAAACTGCCACTAAATAATTCATCGTTCTTAACTATTCCTACTCCCCCAGCAAAACAAACCTACTCAGTAAATTCATCTCTCTTTAGAAAGTTAACAAAGGGTACTGGGTACTGGGTACTGGGTACTGGGGATTGGGGAAGTTTTGAGTTTTAAGTTAGGGAGAAGTTTTAAATTCTCCTCTCCCCTGCTCCCCTGCCCTGTCAAAACAGCTTATAATTGTTCAGGATCGATGCCCATTTCGCGTAATTTAGCGAGTAAGGATTGAGATCTTTCTCTCTCCTGTGCTAACAAAGCTTGTGCTTCTTGGGCGCGTTGGCGTTCGGCTTCGGCGCGTTGGCGTTCGGCTTCGGCGCGTTGACTTTCCGCTTCCGCCCTTAGACGTTCGGCTTCCCGCTGTTCTTCTGACCATAGTAAGAGATTTCCTTGGGCATCCCACCACCTTAACCAATATCCAGTTCTGTCTTCGTGGGCTCCCTCCCAAACTCCTAAAAATAAGTCTAATCCGGGAATGAAATAACGCCCAGATTCATCAGGTTCTTGGGCTTTGTAATGTCCTGACTCTAAACTATAAACCTCAATGCGTCCGGTGTTTGGGCGGAAAATGACATAGCGAGGAACTTGGATGACTTTTTCGTAAAAGAACCATTTGCCAATGTTTTCTGTAGACTCGACGGAGTATTCTTCGCCGTAGGTAGCGGAAAGAAACTCCATTACTACTTGGGGAATAGTTCCTTCTGTGTGCGGTGTGTAACTGCGACGGGGTGGGGTTTTGCGCCAAGGTTGTACAGGGCGCACATACATCCAGTCTGGTGCTTTACAAATAATTTTGGCATCAATTGCCGCACATAAGGCAAAATTAGAAACTATTAGCGCATCTTGGCAAAGTTCGGGGAATGGCGTTAATGGCTGACGCAATGCAGCTGCCAGTAAAGGCTGGTCGGTGTTTTCCACTGGGTCATCAGGTAAAATAAAGTCGTCTGGTAATAAAGGCCAAGTAATTGCCAGTTGTGGTACTGGTGTTTGAACGGTGGTAGTCATGTGCTCACCTTGCTTGCGATCGCCTCTAGTTGCATTTTAATTTATGAATCTAGTCAAATATTGTGCGAACATTAATATGTTGAGTAAAGTTATGAGCAAGTTGCTATGGTATTACCATTTCCCACAATCATTAAATCAATTTGGCTGCGGTTGTTTACGGTAATTTTAACGGTAATTTTGGCTTTTCTTTGGGTAATGCTAACTGCAACTCCGGTAGCTGTAGCCCAAGAAAAAACAGTTAATTACACGAAAACTAAGTTGGAAAACCGCGATTTTTCTAATACAGATTTAGAAGGTGCGGTGTTTGCCGCTGCCGAAATGAAAGGAATTAATTTCCAAAATTCTAATCTGAATTTAGCGATTTTTACTCAGGGAATTATGCCGGAAGCTAACTTAGAAGGTGCTACTCTGGCTGGGGCTTTAATGGATAGCGCCATCTTGCATAAAGCGAATTTAAAAAACGCTATTTTCACGTCGGCAATCATGGTTGATGCTAGTTTTAAGGATGCAGATATTACTGGCGCTGACTTCACGGATGCGATTATCGATCGCTATGAAGTAAAACGTCTTTGTCAACGCGCAGAAGGTGTTAATCCAGTAACTAAAGTTTCGACTAGAGAGAGTTTAGATTGTGATTATTTTACTAGACATTAGTTTCTGCATTTCTTCCCAGTCGATCGCATCTTCTAATAAACTTTGATATCCCAAAATATTGGGGTGAAGTCCATCTTCCGTCAGGCGCGATCGCATCCACTCTGCACCACGTCCCATCCACAGATCGAAAATGTCTAAATAGGGAATCTCTCGCGCCTGACAAGCTTGTTTAGTTGCTTCTTTGTATCGATATTGGTCAGCCAAGTTATAGTAAAAACAATCTAAAAAGGGCATTTTCTCTTCATTAACTGGCACCATCCCCACAAATAATACGGGACATAATTGTTGGGCGCGATCGAGCAAAGCATCCATTTCCGCTTCAAAATTGCTAAATTCTGTGTAATTTTTGCCATTTTGTCTAGATAATCTCGCCGAATCATTCACTCCCACAGACAGAATGATTAAATCTGGAACGCGATTTCGCAGTTCTCCCCGATTACGAAACTCATCTTCTAAACGTTGGGCGACTTGCTGTGCGCGATCGCCCCGCACTCCCAAATTATACAAAACATGACCCGGATTCCCTGGCATCATCCACTGTCGTCTGAGTCGTTCTACCCATCCTCCACCTTCATGATCGCCAAATCCATAAACTAAACTATCCCCCAGTGCTACTACCTTTAGGGAAGGATTATTCACTAAGCGTAAACGAAAGGAAGTACTATCTGCTAATGCTGCCATGTATCACAGAGTATAAATACTGCACTATTATAAAATCTTGACACAATGATAAGAAACTACACAATACCTTGGGCGACAGAAGAGTGGGGACTGGGGACTGGGTACTGGGGACTGGGTACTGGGTACTGGGTACTGGGTACTGGGTAAGTTTTGAGTTTTCCCCCTTGCCCCTCTGCCCCTCTGCCCCCCTGCCCCTCTGCCCCCCTGCCCCTCTGCCCCTCTGCCCCTCTGCCCCCCTGCCCCCCTGCCCCTCTGCCCCCCTGCCCCCCTGCCCCCCTGCTTCCTACCCCTCTGCTAAACTGGAAGATGACCTCTAAATAAAGGTTTTATGTACAAACGCTCCAAATTTGAGACTAGTCAAACCCAAGTTATGTATCGGGCGGAAGATTTAATTAAAGCAGCTTCCAACCGTTATCGGATTACTGTACAGGTGGCGAATCGTGCGAAACGTCGCCGTTATGAAGATTTTGAAAATATTGACGATCCAATGATGAAACCTGTGATTCGGGCAATCATTGAAATGTCTGATGAGTTAACTCAACCAGAAATTATCGGCGAATAGTGTAATTAGTTATTGGTCATTTGTTCTTTGTTAGTGAACAATAACAAATGACCAATGACCAATGACCAATAACTAATGACTAAGAATGCGAGATTTACACTTATCGCTTTAACGATTTTGGGTTTAGTGGTTTTGCGATCGCTATACCTGCCATCAAACAACATAAATTTATTCTCTCTCCAACCCGTACAAGCGCAAGATGCGCCGAGTGAGAATCCCCAAAGATTTAGACTAGAAAATGTTTGGCAGAGAGTTTATGAACTTTTGCCCGATTTCCCCAAAGAAAATCAATATATCAGCAAGGAAACGGGAAAACAGGCGACAAGTAATACTTTAGTCGGTCGTTTGATTCGATATCATTTATTTGTTAAAGGTCGTCCCCCGATTTACCGCTTGGATTGGAAATTGACGATCGCTGATTATTTGGGCGTAAATGAGATAATGTTTGATGGTGTTTATCCGGGTGGAGATACCCTACGAGAAAATCCGATGGATAGCGATCGCGCCGTGATTACTCGCCTGACTCGTTCCCAAAGAGATGCTTTAGTCAACACTCTCGTCAGTATTTTTAACCCGAACGCCGCTGCTGAATCTCAACCAACCCCAAAACCAACTCCAAAACCAACTCCGACTCCTAATCCTGGTAGATCTCTTCCTCCCTTACCTCAACCAGGAGACGCACAGCAACTTCAACTTTAAGACAAATGACAAATGACAAATGAGAAATTAATTAAAAGTGGTGTCGGTTGGCGACTTGGTTGGAACCCGAAAGCTGAGAAATTTCAGGGTTTAGTGGGTGGGGATGATTGGGCGATCGAACTCACGGAAGCAGAGTTAAGCGATTTTTGCCGCTTGTTGGCGCAATTAGCAGCAACTATGAAACAAATGGCAAGTGAGTTAATGGACGAGGAAAAAATTGCCACAGAAGCCGAAACTGACTTAATTTGGCTGGAAGTGGCAGGTTATCCTCATTCTTACAGTTTGCATTTGATTGTAAATGGCGATCGGCGTTGCGAAGGCAGCTGGTCAGCAGAAGCAGTTCCCCACTTATTGCAAGCAATTCAAACTTTCCAAGTTTTCTAGTTGCAATTTCTTTTGTTTATGTTATACTAGATAAGCAAAATGAAATCGGGGCGTAGCGCAGCTTGGTAGCGCACCACTTTGGGGTAGTGGGGGTCGCACGTTCAAATCGTGTCGCTCCGATATCTAAAACCCGCTCTCGTAGCGGGTTTTGGCTTTTAAAATAGCATACTGACCGTTGCCAGACACCATCGATGGCTATGACAAATTATGTCGATTTGAGCCACCTTAAAGGATAAATTTAAGATACGAGTTTTTAAGGGTTTCAGACATGGCTGGTCAACGGAATCGAAAAGGGACAGTAGCAGTTCAGAATTTCAAGGGAGTGCTCCGGCTGGTATGGAGCTATCAAGGGAAGCAACATTATCTTTATTGTGGGCTGCCTGACACACCCCTGAACCGAATGGTGGCTGAGGGTAAAGCCAAGGTTATTCAAGGAGATTTGGCTACTGGTAACTTTGACCCAAGTTTAGCGAAATATAAAACAGCACCACCAAATCAGATTTCAGTAGTAGCGTTATTTCAACGCTTTATGGAATCCAGACAAAAATTAATTTATTCCCGTTCTTTGGAAAAATACAAGGCGCTTATCAATAAACTTGAGGCATTTTTTGATAATAAACCAGCACAAGCTGTTACGGAAACTGACACCTTTAAATTTAAGGAAAAACTAGCAACTGAAATATTACCTATAACTTTAAAAGAACGAATCACTTTACTTAGGTCTTGCTGGAATTGGGGAATTAAAAATAAACTGGTGACAGAAAATCCTTGGGCTGATATCAAAGTCCGTGTCCCACCTAAACAAAAACCCAAACCTTTTACTAAAGAAGAAATCCTCAAAATTGTTACTGCCTTCCGAGAACAATGTCCTCACTATGCTGATTTTGTGGAATTTCTCTTTGGCACTGGTGTCAGGACTGGTGAAGCGATCGCACTTCAATGGAAACATCTAGAAGAGAATTGTTCGACGGTTTGGATTGGTGAAAGTTTAAGTCGTGGTCATCGCAAGGAAACTAAAACTGGTCGAGATCGCACCATCAATCTAACCCCGCATCTTCAACAAATACTTTTATCTCGTCGTCCGCCAGATTTCCATCCTGAAGATTTGATTTTCATGGCTCCACAAGGCGGCGCGATCGACGATCATAATTTTCGTAATCGCGCTTGGAAGCCTGTTTTAACTAGTTTAGGTATTCCTTACCGCAAACCTTACACTACACGCCATACTTTAGTTTCTCATGCTCTAGAAAAAGGTATGAATCCAGTTAATGTTGCGGAACTTACTGGTCATAACGTGAAGACTTTGTATGAACATTATGCTGGTGTAGTCAACAAAACT
>NZ_JBHFNS010000070.1:0-171522 GCF_041929135.1 Floridaenema fluviatile BLCC-F154
AAATCAATGTATCTTCTGTTTCTTGGCTCGACTCTACTATAACTTCTGGTAAATTTAGCAACTTAGTTAATAAGCTATTCTTCATATCCTACATCTGTTCACACTTCCTTAATAATTTAGCACAGTAAGTACGGAAGAACCTAAAGGTTTTAAGGTAGTACAAATAAACTAATGATTAAAGTTGTATACAGGTATTGACTCTAAAGGTGTATACAGGTATCGTGATAGTGGAATAGTTGTATACAGGTTTATGAGCATTAGAAAAGGCGGTCGCGGTAATTCTGCCCCATATAAAACCCAAATGGTTAGGACTCCTGAACCATTGTTAGAACTGGCTAAGCAGCTTACAGAGGGTTACAGACAGGTTTTAGGGACTGATAGAGAGCAAGAGTACCTAGACAGCGTACAGAAGGCTATCAGCAATGGTTACTACCCAGATGACACTTCTACATCAGATGAAAGACTGAAGGCGTTACAGACTCGTTTAAGTGCCATAGAAGAGATTATTGGCACTTACCAAGAGCAGAGTAAACCAACTAGGGACTGGACTAAGGCCAACCAACTGATAACCGACCTGAAAGGGTTTTAAATTAGTGGGGAACTTTAGTGGGATTTTTTAGTGGAATATGAGATGATTTAGGTAGTGGGACTGTTTAGTGATTCGCTCAAACCCTTGACTTTACTAAGCCGATAGTGGGATTTGAACCCACGACCAACTGATTACGAATCAGCTACTCTACCACTGAGCTATATCGGCACAATTATTAATTATATCACAACTTACCGAAAATTTACATCGATAATCTTAACTGGGAACCGTTGGGAGTTTTGTTGACTTCGATTCGCGCTTGGAAGGCTTCTTTGAAGTATGGCATGTGGGTGACGGTGAGGATGCAGGCGAAGTCGTTGGCGATCGCATTTATCGCCGCAATTAGGCGATCGCACCCTTCCTGATCCTGTGTTCCAAAACCTTCGTCTACAATCAACATTTGTAAAGCTGTTCCCGCACGTTGCGCTAGGAGTCTTGCTAATGCTAACCTAATCGAAAAGTTAATCCGAAAAGCTTCTCCACCTGAGTAAGTTTCGTAAGCACGAGTACCCCGCGCATCTGCAATCAAAATATCCAAAGTATCAATCATTTTTACATCTTTTTTACTTGATGTTCTACCACTTTTTCCGGCTCTTTGGGTGACAAATTGAACGTGCAATTGATTCCCTGTAAGTCTTGCCAATAAAGAGTTTGTTTCGGCTTCTAATTGTGGTAAAATGTTTTCAATCATGTAAGCTTGAATGCCTTTTTTACCGAAAGCTTCTGCTAAAGAGCTATGCACTTTATATTGGCGTTTTGCTTGTTGTAATTGGGAAGTTTGGGTTTGATATTGTTGATTTAGGGCTTCCAAATGTTGTAATTGTTGTTGCAGACTTCCCAGTTGACGCAGTTGTTCTTCTAATTGCAATTTTCGCCATTGCATCTGCTGTTCTAATGTTTGAATTTCATTGATTGTATTGGGAATTTGTTGTAATTGTTGGACGATATTGTTAATTTGTAGGTTAGCAGTTTCTACGTCTTGCGATCGCACTTCCCACACTCCCGCTAACTCTTGACAGCGTTGGCGAATTTGCGGATATTGTTGTTGCGCCGCTGCTAATTGTTGATAGCGCATTTCCCAACTTCGCGCTTGACGCACCGCTGTTCTTAAAGAGTTGTAATCGCTTTCTTTATAAGCAATTTCAGCTATTTTCTGGTTAATTGCGGCAATTTGATGCGATAATTCGGAATCAATTTGTTCCTGCTCAATTTTGCTTTGAATTTCGGTAATTTCGGCATGAAGTTCAGGTCTTCTGGCGGTAATTTGCGTTTGGCGACGTTGCGCTTCTTTGATTCTATCCTGCTTAATTTCCGCCCAACGCCATCTTTCCACCTCGTTTCGGGCTAAAGCGTGGTTTTTCTCATCGTAGCTCAAGTTTTGTAACTCTTGCTCTAGTTGGCGCAGTTCTTGCTGGACTTCTGTGGCATAATTTCCGGTAGCGAGCGATCGCTCAAGTTGCTCAACTTCCGCTCTCATTTGTTGCAAACGTTGTTGTACGTCGCCTGTCGCCTGAAGTTGAGCTTGCAATTCTCCCCTTTGTTCCCGTAAATTCTCATAAGGTGCTAATTCTTGGGATAATTGGCGATATTCTCCCCTTAATACCTGAATTTCTCGCTCGCAGACTGCCAATTGCTCTCGGATTACCCAAAACTCCTGTTGGATTTCCTGGTGTTCGTTTTGAGTTTTGTGTACGACTCTGTTCCAATGGTGTTCGTCGAGGGGGCGATCGCACAAGGGGCAAATAGCGTCAGGATTTTGCAACATATCGATTTTTTGCTGCAATTCTCCGAGTTTTTGCTCGCATACCCGTTGATTTTCTTGCAGACGCTCCATAAAGCTGCGTCTTTCTAAACCTTTCTCCTGCACACGCTGTTGGTAAACCCGCTTTTTCTCCAACTGATCGATTTGCGTCGCCACTTCCATGACTGCTTGTTGCAATTTTGGTTGACGTTGCTGCTGTGCTTGCAATTGGTAAGCGGAAGCGGAGATTTCTTCTAACTTGGCGCTGAGTTTAGCATGAGTGCGATCGATCTGGTTTTGCAACTGTTGACGACGCTGTAACAATGGACTAACTTGCAATTGCAATTCATCTAATTGATTTAAGCGAATTCGTGCTTGTTGTAACTTCGCCAAAGCTGCTTCAACTTCGCCTGTTTGATTTAATATTTGTTGGTTTTGTTGTTCCTGTTTATCTAACTCTTGTAACTGAGTTTGTATCTGGCGCAATTGCAGATTTAATTCGTTAATTACCCCGGTTTGTTGTTCTTGTAACTTGCGCTTTTGTTCAACTGCTTTTTGATGCGCTTGAAATTTTCCTGCTAAAGCTTCTTCCTGAGATTGTAAGTTTTGAAAATGAGCATAACCCGCAGTTATTTCTGCTTCCTGACTCAGGAGATTTTCTAATTCTTGTTGTTGCTGTTGACTACTCGCCAAATCTTGCTGGAGTCGTTCAATATCTCCCCGGAGATTCTGATATTGTTGTTGTTGCCAAGTTAGTTGTTGTTCCCAAGTTTGGCGCTGATGTTGTAGAGCTTGTAATCTTTGCAATTCATGATTATCGGCAGCTTGGGCTTGTTGGAGAGTGTTGACTTGAGCTTCTACCGTTGCTTGTTCTTGAGCGATCGCATCTCGCTGCTGTAACTGAATTTTAATTCTGTCTAAATCTTGCTGAATTTGATCCGCTTGTCCTTTAAATTGACGGGACAAATCTTTGGCTTTTTCCGCTAATTCTTCATATTGACTTAGTTTCAACAAATCTGCTAAAATTTGTTTGCGTTCGGTAGGTTTTCTGAGCATAAATTCATCGGCTCGACCTTGACGCAAATAAGCGGAATTAATAAAAGTATCGTAATCTAATCTCAGGTGTTGGGAAATTAATTGCTGAGTTGAACGCATTCCCCGTTCGGTTAAAGCGCGATAACCTGTAGGGGTTTGTACCTGAAATTCTAATGTTGCGCCTCCGCCTCGACGACGCGATCGTAAAACGCGATAAACTACTTCTTGATGTTCAAAAACAAAAATCACATGAACCTCATCCGCGCCAGCGTGGATGACATCATCTTCAGTCGCCGCCCGACTTTCGCCCCAAATCGCCCAAGTGATAGCTTCTAAAAGGGAAGATTTTCCCGCCCCATTTGCGCCACAAATGCAAGCAGTATGCAATCCCCGAAAATCCAGGGTTGCTTGACGATAGCTGAGGAAGTTTGTTAATGAGAGTTGTAGAGGAATCATGCAGGCTGTGTGCCCTACCTTTCTTTATTTATTAATACCAGTACATTTGCACTTTTGCATAGTTAAATTGTAAAACTATTAACGTAAATTGCTAGTTATTAGCCCAGACTTTTTAGATCCCCCTAAATCCCCCTTACCAAGGGGGACTTTGAATTTTGAATCCGAGAAGTTTGAGATCCCCCTAAATCCCCCTTACCAAGGGGGACTTTGAATTTTGAATCCGGTTCCCTTTTTTGACTTTGAATCCGGTTCCCCCCTTGGTAAGGGGGGTTAAGGGGGATCTAACCAACAATCTATGTAACTAGCAAATTAAATTATTAGTTAATATTTAGAACAGTTGCTAAGGCGGCGCTAATTTCTTCCATAATTGTTTCGGGAAGGGTTCCTATCTGACGAACAAATCTTTGTTGGGATATGGAACCGACTTGAAAAGCATCTGCGGCTGAGGTTTTTGCGAGATTATTTTCTGTGTCAGTTTCAACTCGCACCATCCAGACTCTAGTTGCAAAATCATCTTTCCAATCTGTGATAGGAACAATTACTTTAAGTCGCAAAATTCCCACTGTATCTTTACTAACGATAACAGCAGGGCGAGTTTTGCTGATTTCTGCTCCTATAGTAGGCGCTAGGTTAACTAACCAAACTTCACTTCTTTGCATGGGAATCTAAATTAGCTAAATCTTCATCTGTATAATCATAAAAATCTTCTCCATCCAGAGCAGTGAAAGCAGTTAGTTCTTCATCTTCTAAATAATCTAATACTGCTAGTTGGGCTGAGATAGCAAGTTGTTGCTCTTTTTCTGCTGGAGTGAGAGTTTTCCAATCTTCCCGCGCCATCTGCAAAGCAACTGTAGCAATAGTAAGGCGTTCTGAGTTGCTTAGTTGTTTGAGTGCTTGTAAGATTTCGGTTTTTGTCATGGGTGTTAGTTGGTAGTTTGGGGAGAATATGAGGCACTTTACTATTTTAAATTGGGTGGGGTGGGTGCGATCGACTCCACAAACTTTTGGCAATTGTGAAATAGCGTATCGGACAAAAATTTTGTAGGGGCGAAGCATTCGGGCGACAATTCACGCAACTCAACCAAAATATGAATATCCGAATGCTTCGCCCTGTCTTAGCGAAAGATTGTAAATACAGGTTATCTGCGGGGGAGGGCGAAGCATTTGGGTACAAGAATTTTTTGTGAGTTGCAAAACTTGTCGCCCAAATGCTTCGCCCCTACTTTAAACAATTAGACAAAGCCCACCAGTCCACAATTTAAAAAATAAACAAAAAACCCGCGCAGGCGGGTTTCGTCTGTGTAGCTACGAATTCTATTCGTTTTAGATAGAAGGTAATGCCTCTTCGTAAAACCATTTTAGAAATTGCAGTGCTGTCTTCCTTTTAGCAAAATAAAGGACATCTAACAACCCATCTTGCTTTACTGTCACAACTTGATGTTTCCAAAGGTAAAGTTGACCGCTAACATCTTGATCTACAGCAGCTAAACCCTTAAACTCGTCAAGAATTTTTATAGAAATAGATGGGCTAAGTTCAAGGGCAGAAAGTAAGTCTACAGCAGTCAGCATAATACTTTCTGCTGTTTTGAAAAATCGCACTAAATTACCATTGAAGTAAAGCTCTTTATAGGTTGTTTGTGTAGTTTCCATAATCATCACTTGCAAATTGGACAATTACAGTTTGGCATTCTTAGCTTGGAATGTAGTCAGAGTAAATGTTTGACTTTATGTAAGAGTTGTCAGAGTTGTAAAATTTAACTTATATAATAAGTTTAAAAGTTTAACTTTTAGGTGGTTATGTCAAGGCGAACACTCCAAGCATCTGCGGAAGGAATCAAAAAAATAAAAGCTGCTCTGAAAAAAAAGAAATGGACACAGGATTATTTAGCGGGTTGTGTTGGTTGTCACCGTCAGACAATTTGGAGTTTATTGAAAGGTAATCCTATTGATTATGATTGTTTTATAGACATCTGCTCTCAGCTTAAATTGGAACAGAACGAAATAGTTAAAGATGAGTTAATCGAAGAGAATCAACAATCAAAAATTAATATTGATGTCTTAGTCCAAGAAGTACGCCAAAAAATAAAACCCTTCATCCAAGAACGCTGCGGTACAATGCGCGTACTGGATATGACTCAACCCATAGGATTAAATGATATTTATACAAAGGTTAACATTCTAGAAAAAATTACTGGACTCAGGCGCAAAGAAATTGCTGACCTACTACAAGAATATAATTGTGAAGATTTTGAACGCTTTGGATTAGGCAAAATACAAGAAAAACGAGTCCCCGGACTAGAAGCAGTCGAAAAATATCCTAAGCTAATGATTCTAGGAAAACCGGGTGCAGGTAAAACTACTTTTTTAAAATACTTAGCGATCCAGTGTATTGAGGGAAGTTTTCAACCAGGCCGTGTACCAATTTTTATCACTCTTAAAGACTTTGCTGAAGCGAAAAATAAACCAAATTTTATGGAATATATTAGTCAACAATATTCTGTTTATGGAGTAACAACAACTCAAGTAAATTATCTATTTAAACATGGTCGGGCAATAATTTTACTTGACGGCTTAGATGAAGTAAGAGAAGAGGATAGTTATAGAATTGTAAATCATATTCGTGATTTTTACGAAAATTATTCATATTCTGATGAATTTAAAATTGAGCAAACGGAATATTCTCAGGAATACCAAAATTACTTGGAAGAATATTCTAAAAAACGCCAATCAACAGCTAATATTACTGCATGGCTTAGGATAAAATTTCCTAATAAATACTATAGAAACTTTTTTATTATAACTTGTCGTATTGCAGCAAAAGAATATACATTTGAGACATTTTCAGAGGTAGAAGTAGCTGATTTTGATGATGAACAAATTGCTACATTTGCAAACAACTGGTTTAAATATAAAACTGTAAAATCAGATAAATTTCTGCAACGCCTCGCAGAAAATCGTCGAATTTATGAACTAGCAACAAATCCATTACTGCTGACATTATTATGTTTAGTATTTGAAGAATCAGGCGACTTTCCAGCGAATCGTTCAGAGCTTTACAAAGAAGGGATAGATGCTTTATTGAAAAAATGGGATGCTAAACGAGGAATTTACCGTGATCAAGTTTACAAAAAACTATCTGTTCAGCGCAAGGAAGATTTACTCAGCAAAATTGCTTTAAATACATTTGAACGTTCAGATTATTTTTTTAAACAGAAAGTTGCTGAACAACACATTATAGAATACATCCGCAATTTACCTGATGCCAGCACAGACCCAGAAGCGTTACAATTAGACAGTGAAAGAGTTTTGAAATCACTTGAAGCACAACATGGGTTATTAGTAGAACGAGCAAAAGGAATTTATTCTTTTTCCCATCTAACATTTCATGAGTATTTCACTGCTAGAGAGTTTATTACAGTTCAACAGTCTTCAGCGGTAGCTTTGAAAAATCTGCTTGAACACATGATGGCAAAACGCTGGCGGGAAGTATTTTTCCTTGCGTTGGGAATGTCCCCAAGTGCTGACCATTTGTTGCTCTTAATGAAAAAGAAAGTTGATGTAATGGTAGCTGCTGATGAGGAGTTGCAGGAATTTTTAATATGGGTAAATCAGAAATCTATTTCAGTTAATATTCCTTACAAACTAGTAACAGTTAGAACTTTTTACTTTACTCATAACCTTGTCCGTGTCCGTGAACTCGTCCGCATTCAAGACCTTACTCGTGTGCGCGATCTTGTACATGACCTTTTCCGTAATCTTAACCTTACCCGTGAGTGTGACCCCATCTGTGACGTAGAACTTATTTATGACTTTAACCTTGTCGGTGTACTTGACCTGGTTCGCCTTTTTAACTTCATGTTTGTTCATGACCGCATCCTTATGCGCGATCGCGTCCTTATCCGCAACCTTGATCACGTTAACAACCTTAACCCGCAGTTAAAAAGTCCACTTCAACAGCTGAGAAATCAATTACCAAATACAGAAGAGTGCCAACAATATGAACAATGGTGGGAAACTAACGGGAAAAAGTGGGCTGAACAATTAAGAGCCATAATGATTAAGTATCGCAATATTGGTCATGATTGGCAATTCAGCGAACAGCAAAAAGAATTATTACAGCAATATTACGATGCAAATAAATTATTAGTAGAATGCCTCAACAGCGATTGCTACGTTAGCCGAGAAGTTCGACAATACATCGAAGACACCTTACTATTACCCAATTCTGAAATTGAAAAATATCCCAAACCAAATCTGTAACAGATGTAGCGGATAAGTAACTAAAAACTTTGCTTAACTCACCATTTATTTAGTCATTTGTGGTTGAAATTCGTTATTCCCGAAATTGCGAATTACATTGAATAAATTATTATAATCAAATTCGACTTGTCGATCGCACATCTCCAAAAACTCCTCTGCTATCAGCTTTAAAGCCTCTGTGAACTCAGAAATTTGGGAAATGGAGAGAGTGCGATCGCAATTGTTATATCATCAATTAGCATAAATCTAATACCAAGGACTTACGCGTGCCAAAAATTCGCTTCATCGACCTATTTTCGGGAATTGGAGGAATGAGATTAGCCTTTGAATACGCTGCTAATTCCTTAAACTACCAAACTGAATGTTTACTGAGTAGCGAAATAAATCCAAACGCTCAATTAGTTTACCAAAAAAACTTCGATCGCCAACCTTTAGGCGACATTCGGCTAATCAAAGAACTTCCCGAACATGATTTTTTACTAGCTGGATTTCCCTGTCAATCTTTCTCTTACGCTGGCAAAAAAGAAGGATTCGGAGATACAAGAGGAACACTTTTCTTTGAAATAATGAGATTGATTGATACTTCTAAACCGAAAGCTTTTATTTTTGAGAATGTTCGAGGACTATATAGCCATGACAAAGGAAGAACTTTAGAAACTATTAAACATGAAATTACCAAAAGAGGTTACAGCTTTAACGCTTTTATCCTCAATAGTTCCAACTTCAATTTACCACAAAACCGCGTCCGTATTTACATATTAGGCATTTTAAATACTGCTCCAAAATTCGCACTAATTTCTGATTTAGGCCCTAAAGATTCCCACTCTTATAATTACGAACAATTATCTTTGTTTTATGGTAATCGAAAAAATGTTACTGTTGCTGATATTCTAGAAGATAATCCCGATTCTAAATATGATTGTTCTCCTAAATTTGTTAATGCCTTAAAACGCTTTACTAAAGGTGATTTAAATCAATTACATGGTGTTCGCTTAATTGATTACCGTGGTGGTAATTCAATTCATTCTTGGGAAATTGGATTGCGTGGTGAATGTAGCCAAGATGAAGTCGAGTTAATGAATCGATTTATCTTGAAAAGGCGGAACAAAGAATTTGGTAATCATCAAGATGGTAAATTATTAACTAAGGAGCAAATAGCAAGTTTTTTTCCCCATCCTCAGCTAGATGAAGTCTTAGAATCGCTGGTAAATAAAAAATATCTAAAACTTGTAGATGGCAAGTATAAACCTGTTGCAGGTAACTTTTCTTTTGAGGTTTATAAGTTCCTCGATCCAGCGAAAATTTCTGTTACCTTAGTTGCTAGTGATGCTAATCGATTAGGTGTTTATCATAATCATCGAGTTAGGCGAATTACTCCCCGTGAAGCTGCTAGGTTACAAGGTTTTCCAGATAGCTTTATCCTTCATTCTGATGATAACAAAGCTTATTATCAATTGGGTAATAGTGTTAGTATTAATGTAGTTAAAGCTGTGGCCGAAGAAGTTATATCCCAGACTTTATACTGTATGCAGCAGAAAGAATTTGCACCAAAAATTTCGGCGGTAGCTTCATAAAAATTCCTACCTCTGTTAATCTCAATATTATTAATTTACCTAGACTACGATCGCATCCTAAAATTACGCCTCGACTTCATTTTTAATCAAAGATGAATTTTCCGGCAATTTCCAAGACTTACCCTGACAATGAACAAATCCATCTTTAACAGTTACCCCAAAAACTTGTCGTCCTAAATTAAAAAACTCTTGCCTTTCCTCTTCCGTCAAATGATCATCACCTTTTCTACCAGTGCGCTTCCGAGTATCACCCGCAGCTTCTAACTCTTTGCGCCTTTCAATTGCTAAATTAGATAGTTCCATCATCCTTTCATACTGCTTCTTTTGCAGTTCATTTGCTTTGTTCATAATTCTGATACTGGTTCAATAAGGGTTACTTCGCCATTTGGTCTTAGTATAGCCAAAGGTAAAACTGGACTGAGAGTGATAATGATGAAAATTCCCGTATCTTCATCATATCGATAATCTCGGAGTAAGGCTAGAGTATCTAGGGCATTAAGAACTAAATACTGTTCTTCCGTTGGTTCCATCAACAGTGATTCATAAATTAACCTCAGCAATTGTACAAGAAAAAAACTATTCTATCTTTAATGTAAGAAAAAATATAGATTTGTTGGAACTAATTTTTGCACCTTACGTCTTTCCCAATTTAAAAAAATATCTGTAAATAGTCTTACCCCAAACGGTTGATGTGACTCATTATTAACCTTGTTATCCTAAAGAAAGTCACTACAAATTTTCTTTTAAATCAATCAAAAAATCTCGGAAACAAAGCTTTTAAACCAGCGTCATAAAGTTCAACAGAAAAACCCCAGGAGGGTGCTAAAAAATGTTTAAAATTCGCAACTGGAAATCAACAACCGCGGTCATCATTGCTTTGGGAATGAGTGCTTCTGCAACTGCGCCAATTTTTATTGCTGCTCCTGCTTTAGCACAATATCGAGATTCAGTTACCCAAAGAAGAGATTACAGAATACCTTCAGGAACTGAAATTCAAGTTAGGTATGATTCAGCAGAAAAAATAGTGGTTTCTCCTAACGAAACTACTAATTTAACTCTGACTGTTGCTAGCGATGTTGTTTCTCGTGATGGGGAAATTTTAATTCCTGCTCGAAGTCAAGTTGTGGGAGAATTACGACCAGCAAGAGGTGGTTCCCAATTTGTCGCTAGAGACTTAATTTTACCTGGTGGAGAACGCCGATCGCTCAATGCCTCCTCCGACATCATCACCGAAACCCAAGAAGTTCGCAAAGGAACAAACCTAACCAGCATCTTAGCAGGTGCAGCCGTTGGTTCCGCCGCTGCTGCTATCATCGCTGGAGTTACAGGCGATCGCCGCATCGACGCATTAGAAGTACTCGCCGGAACAGGGACAGGGACACTAGGTGGTTTACTTTTAGGCAACCGTAGAAGATCCAATGAAGTCGTCATCATCGACCCCAACAGTGACCTCGATCTTAGATTAAACTCAGATTTAGTCGTTAATTCCTTTGGACGTGCCTCAGGTTATAGTTCGGGTTACACTGACCCAGGCTATAACAACCCAAACTACAATCCAGGGTACAACAGAGGCATCTAAATGCACAGGTTTTTGCAAAAAAGCGATCGCTCTACAATTCGTTATAGCGATCGTTTTTTTATTTAATCTTCATTGACACCCTACCTAGAAAAGTGGAAAACTTATACAATAAAACTTTAATGTGAATAATCGTGTAAAGCGATATATTACCACCGATCGGGCTGATAAATCGCATTATCTCTATTGCCAAAAGAGTTATTCTCTTTCGATCCCTTCATCAGAAATTGTAGATTTTCAATTTTTAATTGCTTAATTAGGGTGCTTAAGAGATTATTAAACTATCCCTTTAGCCATATACCAGGAATTGATTTTATGGAAAAAGTTTTCTTAATTTTGGGAGAACTCAGTGATGACGACGTTGATTGGATAATTCAAACAAGTAAATGGCAAAAAATTACAGCCAATACAGTACTTATTGAAGAAGGAAAACCCGTAGATGCAATCTACATTCTCTTAGAAGGGATTTTAACAGTTTCTATTTCCGCCTTGGGGGGTAAAGAAATTGCCATACTCACTAGCGGTGAAGTAGTCGGAGAAATGTCCTTTATAGATTTTCGTCCTCCATCCGCCACAGTCACCTCTTTACAAGAATCCTTAGTTTTATCTATTCCCCGTCGAGAATTAGCCACAAAGCTGCAATTTGACATTAGCTTCGCCTCCCGCTTTTATCGTTCATTAGCAATTCTACTTTCTCTAAGAATGCGTGGTTTAGTCAGTCAATTAGGTTACGGTAAAGCTCAAACAGAAGACGTAGAAATAGAACAACTACATCCCCATCTTTTAGAAAATATTACTCTTGCCAGAGCTAGATTTGATTGGATAATTAGACGGCTCAGAACTAGCGACTCTCAACCTAAAAACCCTTATAATAATGATTAACTAAATCAATTTAGTAGTACAATCATTAAAACCACTTCTTCGGTGACTAAGTTATGTATAAGTGCAGTTTATCCACATTAACGAAGACTGTCTTAATTGGCTTATCAATTAATTTCGCTGCAACTATATCTTTAGTTTTACCATCTCCTAACTTCGCCCAAACTAATCTTAACTTAGAACAAGAAAAACCATCACAAAGGCAAATTGCTGTAAGAGTTCCCGCCGGAACAAAACTTTCTGTAAACTACAATGGGCCTAAAAAAATTTTAGTTTCCCCTAATGAACCAGCACCAATACCATTAAAACTAGAGTTAGTAAAAACCATCTCTGATTTTAATGCCTATTACTTAATTCCTGCGGGTAGTCAAATTATTGGCGAATTAGTTACAATGCAAGACCAAAAAACTGCTCAATTTGTTGCGAAAGAGCTAGTTTTATCCAATGGTAGAAGAATTGAAATTAGTGCTACTTCCAGAATTATTCAAAGAACTTCCGAAATTTCCAAAAACCAAAAAGTTGAAAGAATAATCAAAAATTCAGCTTTAGGTACAGCCGCCGCAGCTGCTTTTGCAGCTATGTCAGGAAATCCACTTATTGCTTCCCAAGAAGTATTACTAAACTCTGGTTTCGGTTCTTCTCCTGAATTAATTGGAACATTTCGCAATCAAGAAAAAGCTACAATTATTACCATATTTCCTAACAACGATTTCACCCTAACCCTAAATTCCGATTTAGTTCTTAGATAAGTCTAGTAGGATGTGTTAATAACGCATCCTACTACTTGCTAAACTCTTGTAACCAGACAATAAAAGTAGTGCCGCATTCCTTGATTTCTGGATGTTTTGCCGGACTAAAAACTTCAATTTTTCCCTGCATTTGTTGAACTAACTCCTGAGCGATCGCCAACCCCAAACCAGTCCCAGGAATCTCCGTTTTCGCTTGCACCCCCCGAAAACCCCTAGTAAACAAATGCTCTAAATCTTGTTGAGGAATACCTGGGCCATTATCACTAACCGCCACGCCTAAAAACTTACCATCTGGCGGATCTTTCCGTTTAATTTCTACAAAAATCTTCCCCCCAGAAGGAGTATATTTCAAAGCATTATCTACAATATTACTTAAAACTTCCGTTAAAGCTTTAGTATGACATTTTATAGTTGGTAAATTATCAGGAATGTCCGCTTTAAAAGTTAAATTTCGCTCTTGTGCGATCGCAAAAGCCGCCGCCAAAACTGAATCTAAAACCTCAACCAAAGAACAAGCCGACAAACTTACCACAGACATCAAACCCGACTCCGGTAACAATAGCAAAGGTTGCTTAACACGCTTCTCCTTTTCTATTTCCACCTGCGAATCAACCGGAGAAATCGTTAACAAATCACCTAAAATTCCTTCCTCAGACGGCTGATACAAATTATCAGTTAAATCAATTACTCGATCGAACTGTTGCAACAAATCTTGAATTCGATCGCTCTCCCGTAAAATACTATTAGCAAACTCCCCATTCTTATCATCCAAACCCAACCTCTTCACCAACAACTTCCCAAAAGTTCTTAACGCCGTCAAAGGATTACGCAACTGATGTAAAAGATTATGCAACAAATCATTTTGTTGCGCTTGCAAACGCTGTTGTTCCGCAAATCTCTGCTCCAACCATTGCGAACGTTGATCTAAAATACAAGCGATCGCGATCGTCTCAGCAATCTCCTCAATCTGACTCCTCTCCGCCTCATTCCACGCCCTATCCCCCCGACTAGTCACCAACAAACCCATCACCACTTCATCATGTATCAGCGGAAAAACAATTTGCCTTTGTTGCAGGAGAAAATTATCCTTCCCCTGATTCGGAGAAGACTTCCCCTCATCTCGCGCCCACTCACCCAAAATCGCCTCATCATCATCCACCGCCGAAGGTAAGCGCCGCTTACCACTCATCCCTTGAAGTTCATTAGGTAGCAAACTTAGCGATCGCTTCTCCGAATAAATTACCCCAGCTTCCGGGTAAGCCACGATCGGAATTAACTTAGTTTCCTTCTCCTCCACCAACTCTTCCGTCACATACACCACACTCAAAGCCGCACCCAACGATTGCGTTAACAAATCAACCTGCGCTTGACAAAGAGTTACAAATTCTGAACTGGCAGGCATCAACATAGCGGTCAGCCTATAAAATCAATAATAGTTGTGCTAACTAAACAGCCCTAACTAAGCTTAAGCTAGTTTCTCTTGGGCATCAGGTGTGAAGAGATCGCATATTCCAAATTCGGGCAATCATACTGCCCCAAGAGCAGTTTCTCTCATTTCACATAAATTTATTATGACTTCTCCCCCATCATCTCTAGCCCTTTCTCCAGAAAACTTCCCTCCCAAGAGTGTTTCTCCCAGCACTATCCCAGACCCCTAGCATAAAGCGTCTGATTATTCTACCTTTTGCGCCCATCTTCAGCAAAACTTTTAATTATCCACTGTCGTGATTTGCTGTTTTGTATCAATGAGTTAATAAAACTTGATTTTTTTTACTCAAGCCGATATACTTTCGACGGTTTTGTAAATATCATTACAATTAGTACCTGAAAGAGGAGGTAAGTAGCTTGGCAAGGAGACGGAAGCGGAAAAGTCGTCGTCGCCAAGAAGGCCGGAGGATTCTTGAGCACGTCCCTCAATATAGCATCGAAAGTGGGCAAGAAAAACCTGTGACGGCGGCACGAAAATTTATTCAAGCCGAAGGAATTTTACCACCCGCATTACTGCTAGTGAAACGTAACGAGCATACTACAGATCGGTACTTCTGGGCAGAAAAGGGTTTATTTGGGGCGCAGTACGTGGAAGAAAACCATTTCCTGTTCCCTAGCTTGCGGGAATTAGAACACCCAGGCGAAAAACCCCAACTCGCCACAGCATCAGTCTGAAGAGAGAACTTAAAAAGCGGTGGGAAATAGGTAAAATTTTCCGTCCAAAAAATCATCAGAGGGTGAGAACCCCTAGTCCTTAGACAGGGGGAGAGTCATGGCTTCAGCCTGACTCAGAACATCCTTTAAGATTTCCCTTGGTTTTAATCAAGGAAGTAAATCAATCACCCTTTACTAAACCAGAATTAACTGAATAGTAAATCGGGTGCCGGGTAGAGAGTTCATCAGTAGGGCTAACAGCGGTTTTCATAAAGCCACAGAATAGCCCATCATGGGGCGATGGAAAACAAAACTCAATAGAAATTTCGTGGCAGATTCATGGCTCATTTGAATAGTCACGGATTAACTCAATGAAAATATTAGATCGACCCCATTCAAACCTTGGCTTGAATGGGGTTTTGACACTCTCACAGTTAACCGCCTGCGCGGTGTAGGGGGAGATTCTTGCTTCTCAGAAACACGCTTTTTGGTACAAGTACCAACGAGACTTACTGTTTCTCCACAAGCTTGAAATTCCGTTTGCCTTTACGAAGCTTGCTGTAAGCCCAAAGTTTCTCGTAAAACCGATAATTCATCTCGATGCCCAGTGACAGTAATTAAATTCTGAGTTTCTTGGGTACTTTCTGCCGTTTTACTTTCCAATTTGAGCGAAACCTGCTCTTGACGACCAGCTTTCTGCCAGTAGAAGATCCCTGCTATCGGCGATAACAGTTCTAGACCCAAAAAAACTAAACCTTTCTGGGGAAACAAAAACGCTAATACCAAAACCAAGCAAAGAATTCCTAATGCCGCCAAGAAGGTCAAGAAAATGGCTAAAAACCAACTTGGACGCACGAATCCGGCAAAAGTTACTTGGTTTTGCTCTGCATCTAAAGCGACGACCTGGTAAGATCTCTGCGTAAAATACTGCTGCAATTGGGCTAAAAGCGAATCAGTTGGTTCTTTTGATATCAACTGAATCACCTCCGTTCTATCCTTCACAGAAGCTCGGATAAAAAAGAATAGCCCGATCGCTAGCAGTACCGTCAGCAAGAAAGTTGAAAAAAGAATCGTCGTACTCATGCAGGAAACTCAATTCAGAGAAGTATCTTTTACTTTACTGAAAATTACGCCCTCTCTGAAACCTCCTTTACAGGTTCCCGATTGTTAGTTAAAGATTCGCTCGGATGATGGTTTTTGGTCGCATAATCATGCCACAGACGTGCTAAATTCTGCGCTTGATCTCGCCAGTCCGGTTTAATCCGGTACATTCTTCTCGGACGACCTCGCCCTTCTACCTTTTTCCAATAACCACTAATCGCCTGTTCTTCTTCCAGAAACTTTAAAGCACTGTACAACACTGTATCTGAAAGACGATAAGCCGGATATTCTGTCTCAATTAACTGAATTAGCTCTGTTCCGTAGGATTCTCCCCGTGCTAAGACAGAAAGTACGTAACAAACCGCTAACTCTTTGGTCAGATATATCGGGGGGGGATTATCGAAAAACTGGTAAATATCGTCAAATTTCATTTGCATAACCCGCTTAACACTCCATTTTTTCTTGCTTGTTTCGCCATAGTGCTGAACACAAACCTTGTCTCTTCATCGTAAACATATTCAGCTAGCCTTAATTTAATCGGGGCTAATAGGACTCATCAATGTCAGAATCAATGACGATGAGATTGTATTTTTTCCGATGGGAGACTGCTGAATATTACGATCAATTCTAGACAGTCAGTTCTCGGTCTGCTTACCTGATTCCGAAAATATTTTGGCTTTGTTTGCTCTGGCAAGTTTAATCGCCGATCAAAAAAGCCTAAAACAGAATCGTCTCAGCCAAGAAAAACCAAGTAACATCAACAATCAGCGATCGACTCCACGCTAGGTGTCATAGAAGCACTGAGAACTATTAAATTTTATTGTTTCCAAAAAGATTTTGCCAATAATGACGCATCTTTTTTTTCTCTTCTTCTCTATCCATCCCATCAAGTCTAGTAATAATAATTTTATTACTACAGTAAAGATTTTTGCTGGCAATGGAATCATTTGTAGCATGAGCTCGTCAGCTTCTTGGCTTTGGAGCTACCCCAATACTTCTCGGTTAAGCATTTTTTGCCTTTGTAGGGGCGAAGCATTCGGACAGAAAATCTAGGGTTTGAGTCATAAATTGTCGCCCGAATGCTTCGCCCCTACTCTTAACCGAGCAGTATTGGGAGCTACCCTATCGATCGCAGCAGTTTAGTGGTAAAGTTCCCAACTACTACTAAAGTAAGAGTCAAAGTACTGCGAGCCAACAACTTCCTGCACCAATTGCTTGGGAGGTGAAAACGGCATCAGCAGCGAGAAAAAATGTTTTTTGTGGACACTTTGTTTTGTTGATTCACTTTAGCTGCATCGGAGAAGACTACAATGAACTGGCGATCGCACGGAAAGCAAAGCTCTCATACCATCACTTTTTCTCTATTTTAGAATAAATTAGCTAATAGGTTGATCGTTATGTCAAATAAATCAGATTCCTCATCAGTTCCAGCATCAATTCGCCAAATTTCCGGGAATTTTCGCAGGGCGGGTTGGACTAGTTTCTGGCTTCAGTTAGTACTAGGTGTAATTTCTATAGTCCTGTTGCTGCTGTTTATCGTTTTCAGCCGTTCACCTAATACCAATAATCCCAACAGTGGCAATCCCGGCACTAGTTTTGGCGTGTTTTTGGCAATTTGCGGCATCGTAAGTTTAGGTATCGGTGTTTACATGGCTTGGCGTTATGTTCAAATTGGTAAACAACTGCAATCATCTAATCCCAGTATGCGACCTCGGAAAGCCGAAGCGATTCCGATCCTTCGCATGGGATTAACAGTTAATCTCGTAGGAATGTTATTAACTATTTTGGGTGCTTGGGCAATAGTTGGTTCTTTGGCAGCCCGGTCAATTTCTCAAGTCCAAACAGCCATCTATGCCGACCTGATTAGCTCTTTAGATATTTTGGCAGTCCAGGCAAATATTAATACCATCGCCGGACATTTCGCCGGGATTGTTGTAGCACTTTGGTTGACCGATCGCATCAGCCGCTAACCCAAAACCCCATCAAAAGCCAGAATTAAATCTCAAAAATTTCCCGATATTTTTTCCCATCTAAGTACCCAAACGGGTACTTATCTTTTTGGCAAAAACCAACTTTAATCGTAAGTAATAAAAGAAAAACTAAACCCTCATTACTGCCTATACTGCCATGAAAAAATTTGAAACTTGGAGATTCATCGCTCAAGTATCTTTTAGTACCATTGTCATCGGATTATGCGTCTTTAAATTATGTACTACTGATGCTAGAAATGACCCCAACGTAGCTCTATACTGGGGAGGTTTAACAGGTGTATTAGGATACTGGCTACCCTCACCTACGAATGATGATAAAGAAGCCCAAGAAAAACAATTTGATTTAGCGATCGCTAACCTAAACAATAGCTACAAAAATCAACCAAACGAACAAATTACGATCGCTCATGCCAGCGAAAAAACCCCATCTTAGAAGCAGGGAAGCCGGGGTTAAGGGAGCTTTTCCCTAACCCCTAACCCAGTCCCCAAATGGTATCCTAATTAATTGGCTCCAAAGCTGGGTAGAAATCTGTGCTAGACCTCAAACAAATCCGGGAAAATCCACAATACGTCCAAGAGCGCCTAAATCTGCGTGGTGCTGGTCAGTATGACATTCAACCGATTTTAGAGTTAGACCAACAACAAAGACAATTAGAACAAGAACGCAGCCGACTGCAAGCCCGTAGCAACGAAATTGCAAAACTCATTCCTGCCAAAATTAAACAAGGTAGCGACCCCAAAGGCGGAGAAATTTTAGAATTGCGGGAAGAAGGGAACAAAGTTAAAACAGAAATTGGTGCACTAGAGCCAAGGGAAAAAGAACTGAAATCCCAACTCGAAACCTTACTGTTAGCACTTCCCAATTTACCCAGCGAAAGTACACCCGTTGGGAAAAGCGAAGATGATAACCCAGAAGTGCGGCGCTGGGGAGAAGAATATAAACCGCAACATTCGGTGTTACCCCATTGGGAAATTGGGGAAAAGATGGGAATTTTGAATAGCGATCGCGCCGTCAAAGTCGCCCAAAGTCGGTTTATCATGCTCAAAGGCGCAGGTGCCGCCCTAGAAAGAGCACTAATCAGCTTCATGCTCGACAAACAAACCGCAGCCGGATACGTCGAAATCATCCCCCCCTTATTAGTTAACAGCCAATCCCTCACCGCTACAGGTCAACTGCCCAAATTTTCCGAAGAAAGCTTTCAATGTAAAGATGACGACCTTTGGCTCATCCCCACCGCAGAAGTACCCGTCACCAACCTCTACCGCGACGAAATACTCGAATCATCCCAATTACCCATTTATCACTGCTCCTATACCCCTTGTTTTCGTCGAGAAGCTGGTGCTTACGGCAGAGATACCAAAGGATTAATTCGTCTGCATCAATTCAACAAAGTCGAATTAGTTAAATTCGTTCATCCCGACAACTCCGAGGAAGAACATCAAGCACTAGTTCGCAACGCAGAGGCAATTCTTCAAGCCCTCAAGCTACCTTACCGCGTCATTGAACTTTGTACCGGAGACTTGGGTTTCGGGGCAGCAAGGTGCTACGACTTAGAAGTGTGGCTACCTTCTGCGGATAAATACCGGGAAATTTCCAGTTGTTCCAACTTTAGAGATTTTCAAGCCCGACGGGGTGGTATTCGCTTTAAGGAAGCAGGGAAAAAAGGCACTCAGTTTGTTCACACTCTCAACGGTTCCGGGCTAGCCGTAGGTAGGACAATGGCAGCAGTGTTGGAGAATTACCAACAGCCAGATGGCACAGTAAAAATACCTGAAGTGTTGCAACCTTATCTAGGGCGAGAGGTGCTTTACGAAACAGCAACGTAAAATGAAGAAATGTGTAGATTTAGCAGCATAAATTATCTATGTCCGTTTTGGCAGCGATCGCAGTCTTAGCTATCCTAATTGTGGTACACGAGTTAGGTCATTTCATGGCCGCTCGTCTCCAAGGCATTCATGCCAACCGTTTTTCCCTTGGTTTTGGCCCCATACTTTGGAAATACCAAGGGCCAGAAACAGAGTACGCCGTTCGTGCTTTTCCCTTGGGGGGATTTGTCGGTTTTCCTGACGACGAGCCAGATTGTAAATATCCCCTTGACGATCCAAATTTACTCCGCAATCGTCCAATTTTAGATCGGGCAATCGTGATCAGTGCCGGAGTAATTGCTAACCTAATTTTCGCTTATTTAGTGTTAGTAATTCAGTTCGGAATTGTTGGTGTTCCCAAAGGAATTAACTATCAACCAGGAGTACTTGTTCCTCAAGTAATCTCGGAAAACTCTCCCGCAGCAGTTGCCGGAATTAAAGCCGGAGATGTGATTCTTTCAGTTAACGGCAAAGAACTCGGTGCTGTTCGAGAAGCACCAGAATTGCTGAAAACCGAAATTCAAAACTCTCCCAATCAACCAATTAAAATCACTGTACAACGGGATGGGACAACAGGTTCTATTAACGTCACACCAGAAGCAGGAACAGATGGTAAAGGGCGAATTGGCGTTCAATTAGTGCCCAATGGTAATCCAATTTATCGCCGTCCTAATAATATTCTGGAAATCTTTAACCTTGCTGCCGACCAATTTCAACAAATCTTTGTCGGAACAGTGAAAGGTTTTTACCAGTTAATTACTAACTTTCAAGAAACAGCTTCTCAAGTAGCGGGACCCGTGAAAATTGTTGAAGCTGGCGCAAAGTTGGCACAATCTGATATTAGTCGGCTATTTTTGTTTGCCGCTTTGGTTAGTATTAACTTGGCAATCATTAATATTTTGCCTTTACCAGCTTTAGATGGTGGACAGTTGGCTTTTTTACTAATTGAAGGATTGCGTGGCAAACCTTTACCAACTCACATTCAAGATGGTGTCATGCAAACTGGGCTAATGTTACTCTTAGGACTAGGAATCTTTTTGATTGTCCGAGATACAACTCAGCTTGAGTGGGTACAAAATTTACTTCAGTGAGCATTACTCGTAAACTAGCTAATAAGCAGCAAAGAGCGTTGGAGATTTTGATTCGTTTAAAGCGACTTTATCCCAACGCTACTTGCACGCTTAATTATGAAACTCCAGTTCAATTACTGGTGGCGACGATTCTTTCAGCGCAATGTACTGATGAACGAGTTAATCAGGTAACGCCAGAATTATTTCGCCGTTTTCCTGATGCGGAAGCGATCGCCAACGCCGACCTCAGCGAGCTAGAATCTTTAATACGCTCCACAGGCTTTTACCGCAACAAAGCCAAAAATATCCAAGGCGCTTGTCGCCTAATAGGGGAAAAATTTCGCGGAAAAGTCCCAAAACGCATGGAACAATTGCTGGAACTACCCGGAGTCGCCCGAAAAACCGCTAACGTAGTTTCAGCCCATGCTTATGGCATTTATCACGGCGTAACAGTCGATACTCATGTTAAACGCCTTAGTAACAGATTAGGTTTAACCGAATATCAAGACCCAATTCGCATCGAACGAGATTTAATGACCCTTTTACCCCAACCAGACTGGGAAAACTGGTCAATTCGCCTCATCTATCACGGTCGTGCCATTTGTACCGCGAGAAAACCGGACTGTAACGCCTGTGCCCTCGCTGACTTGTGTCCTTCCGCTATTTTGGGGACTGGGGACTAAGGACTGGGGACAATAGGGAAACTCAAAACCCTCTACCTCTACTACAAATTGCCACAAAAAGTTAAGATAGAAAATGCTGTCTTAATCGTTCTACAAGGAACAATAGTTTTTCATGGCTAAAAAGAGCATGATTGAGCGCGAGAAAAAGCGCCAAAAGTTAGTGGAAAAGTACGCGGAAAAGCGGGAAAATTTATTAGATCAGTTCGCTAGTGCGACTACGCAACAAGAAAAGTTGGCAATTCATCGTCAAATTCAACAATTACCCCGGAATAGCGCACCTACTCGGTTGCGGAATCGCTGCTGGGTGACTGGTCGCCCTAGAGGATATTACCGTGATTTTGGTTTGTCTCGTCACGTTTTGCGGGAATGGGCACACCAAGGTTTACTTCCTGGGGTTGTGAAGTCTAGCTGGTAGAACTGAAAAGTGATGAGTTGTGAGTGATGAGTCAATTGTTAACTCAAAATTTTGTAAGGGCGGGTTTTGTTGTTAATTCTTTTGCTGAGAGTACAGATTTATCTGCTAAACCCGCCCCTACAACTCAAAACTCAACACTATCATTGACCACAACAGCGATCGATCCCTAGACTATCTAAAAGGATATCGCTGACAGCATTGGCGATCGCAAATTCACTATAAAAACTTTGGGAAAAATCAAACGCCTGCATCTCGGTGACAATGGCAATTACCAAAGATCCTAAGTCGTTTTCCCCTTCCATGCGTTGTCGTGCATAAATTTGCGAGGCACGACGAGCAATTTGTTGATTGACTATTTCTGGGATAAATTCTTGATCGAGCCATTGGTGTAAATTTATGCGTAACCATTCAGCCTCTTGTTGAGGATTTTGTGCGGATGGTAGTGTAATCGGTGGAATTGGTTCAGCCATTTTCTATAATTCTGAGATTCGGGTTACAAGTTGAGCATTAGCTAGTTGGTAAAAGGTAGTGATTGCTGATATGCTAACTACCTGCCAACTTTCAGCCATTCCATCGTTTGCTTAAATTTAACAACAATAGTGGAATATATGAAAGCCTCTGTTGTTGAATTAGGGGTTGAGGAACAGATCGATAGGATTTATTCAATATATTAACTAATCGATGCAAGTTGAAATTAATGGAATTATCGAAGGATACGCCCAAGGTTTCTTTCTCATGGCTGATGAAACTGGTAATTTAAACTGGTATAGTAGCCGCAGGCGTGCTTTGATCCCTCTGGACGATCGCTTTCGTTATCCCAAATCTCTCCGGCGAGCCATCAACCAAGAACGGTTTCAAGTTGCTATTAATCGGGATTTTTCTGCGGTAGTGGAAGGTTGTT
The DNA here is from genome assembly GCF_041929135.1 of Floridaenema fluviatile BLCC-F154. NCBI lineage: Bacteria > Bacillati > Cyanobacteriota > Cyanophyceae > Aerosakkonematales > Aerosakkonemataceae > Floridanema > Floridanema fluviatile. Next base: position 23,029 of record NZ_JBHFNS010000070.1, read on the forward strand.
CTAACCGAGAAACTACTTGGATTTCTTCGGAATTAAAACGAATTTATCATGCACTTTATCACGCTGGTTGGGCTTATAGTTTTGAAACCTGGCAAGGGGACGAATTAGCTGGGGGAATTTTAGGACTTTCTATTGGGGGCGCTTTTATTGGCGAGTCAATGTTTTACCGAATTCCTGAAGGTTCTAAGGTGGCAATGGTAAAATTAGTGGAACATTTGCGATCGCGTCAATTCGTCTTTTTCGATGCTCAAATGAACAACCCTCACTTAGAACGTTTTGGCGCATTCTTAGTTACAGATAAAGAATATCAAATCTTACTCAAAAAAGCTCTCAAATATCGCGGTTCTTTTATTTAATTTCATCAGATAACCTCCCCGACTTCTTCAAGAAGTCGGGGATCTAATTCACATCTTTTTTTCTGTTACTAAAGTCAAACTCACCCATTCCCCTTTTTCATTATAGCTCCGAATTAACCTTTGTCTTTGATTAGGAGAAAGTAACCAACCTACTTCCAGAAAAAGGCTTTGACCAAACTTAATTTGAGTTGGAAAAGTAGCAGAAACCCCATCAGGTAATAATAAGACTTGTACTTTTTGCGGACTTTGTTCAAAATCGAGAATCGCACCTTCAATTTTGGCAATTGATTCAATAGTGCGATCGGCAAAACTTAGCTTTTGCACTAAGTTACCCGCTGCATTCAGATAAATTTTTAAGTGAGTGGGATAGGTATTAGGCGATCGCCAATCAGGATAGATTGTTACCGCTTCACCTACCCATTCTCCCTGCAATTGTTCCACAGTCAAATTAGGAATTTCTGCTGATTGAGTACCTGCCAAAACTTCGCGAATCAGGGTTATTTCTGCCAACTCACTATTTTTATTAAACAATTGTACCAAGCGCAAACGGCGCTCCCGATCGATCAACCCCAACTCCGCACCAAACTCCGAAAAAGGCGCAATTTGTATCGATCCCTGAGAAAAAGCCCCATTCTCAAAAAATAAAATCCCACGCCCCAACGAGCTATATTCTAAAACTTGTTCCGCTACTTCTCCAGTAGGTAAAAACCGGACAATCTTTTGCCGAATAGTCTGATTATTATTTAACCCTTCTAAAGACACCAGCGTCGGAGTATCTGCCAATAATTCCACTCTGGGCGAAAACCGAGTAAAAGAACCTTGCCACTCTCCCAGATTTTCTAATAAACATTCCCACTGAGACTTCATTTGGTTAAAAAATGATATAGTTTTAGTTGAAATTCTTCTCTTTTATCATATTCAGTAGATTTCTGCCAGACTTCCAAGAAATATTTTTCATTCCGATCTACTTTCCAGTAGCACTAGTAAGGGAAATATACTAACTTTTGTAATTAAACACTTGGCAAAACTAGGGATAGTTTGAGTAAAATATTAATTGGCTTTAGTGATAGATTTTCGTTAGGTAATACACATTTGTGTGGGCTAGGCGATCGGGCAAATCTCCTAACTTAATGACGATCGAAGCATCTCCAACCAAAGTCAATATTTTATCTGAGTTGCATCAATGAAATTCAGCATAGTAAGACCTGCACTTTTACTTACATACCAACTCCATTAAATCCATAAAAGCTCTGGTATTTATGGTAAATTTATCAGTAAAAGATTGTAGCAAAACTACCTTGCTGTAGGTAAAGATAGAGTTAAACTTTGAATATCACAAATAATGACAATTAACTTGTCATCATAGCCTAACCAGAGATTAACTAGAGTAAGATCCTATCGAAAGCTTGCGTAGTTTAGGTTTCAGACCAAAACTGGCAAATCCTTGCTGTAAGCTTCAAAGCCACAGTAGCCAGAGAAAAATGGATTGCTCCTTCCTGTTATTTAACAGGGAATTAAGTATCGTTGCTGAAATAAATGCAAATAATGACTCTTTTTAGACCTAAATCGTTAGATTATATGGATTAGGTAGTGAGGAGATATAGAGAATGGCAACTATTATCGGTACCCCAGGTAGCGACTTTCTAGTAGGCACAAAAGACCCCGACCTCATACTTGGGTTAGCAGGTAACGACTTAGAACTAGGTTTAGAAGCAGGAGACTCCCTGTTTGGTAACGAAGGTCAAGATTTCATCTTTGGTGGAACAGGAAACGACCTAATCAATGGCAACGAAGACAATGACCGAGTTAACGGCAACGAAGACAACGACACCGTATACGGTGGCATGGGAAATGACGAAGTACGAGGAGGTCAAGATAACGATTTACTATTTGGAGACTTGGGAAATGATTCCGTCTTCGGTGACTTAGATAATGACACAATGTTTGGTGGTGTCGGAACTGATTTACTAGACGGCAACGCAGGTAATGATGTCATTAACGGCAATCAAGACAACGACAGCATTTTTGGTAGTGACGGCAACGATTTACTTTACGGTGGTCAACAAGATGACCTGCTAGTTGGCGATACAGGACTAGATACCATTTTTGGTAACTTAGGCAACGACTCTGCTTATGGTGGTGCCGATGATGACTACCTTAACGGTAACGAAGGAGATGATTTCCTGAGTGGTAATGATGGCTTTGATACCATTTATGGTGGTCAGAACAATGACAGCATTTTTGGTGGCAAAGACAACGACTTACTCTCTGGCGACAAAGGTAACGACACAATTTTCGGTAACTTAGGTCGTGACACCATATCAGGTGGCGAAGGTGCTGACGTTCTTAATGGGAATGAAGATAGAGACACCGTTTTTGGTGGTCAAGGCGAAGACTTAATTTATGGTGGTCAAGAAGATGATGTCCTTTATGGTGATAAAGGCAACGATGTAGTATTTGGCAACTTAGGTAACGATAGTTTATTTGGTGGTGTCGGAACAGATTTCCTGAACGGAAATGAAGGTGATGATACTCTCAATGGTAATGAAGAAAATGATACCGTTTATGGTGGTCAAGGTAATGACATAGTAAGGGGAGGAATGGGAAATGACTCCCTATTTGGTGACAAAGGTAATGACACAATTTACGGTGACTTAGGTGCAGATACTCTCACAGGTAACAGTGGCGATCCAGGTACTCAAGATATCTTTGTCGTTGGGTTGTCTGGTAATGCGATGGCTAAAACCACAGGTGGTCTTACCATAGCAGATGCCGATGTTATTACGGACTGGGATCAATGTATCGATAAAATTTCCCTCACAGGTGGACTCAGTTTCGATGATATAGTTTTGGCACAGGGTACTGGAGCAAATGCAACTAATACTATTGTTTCGATTTCTAATACCTTTAAAGGTGATGGTGCAGGTGAGTTTTTAGTTGTTCTCAAGAATGTCAATGTCAACAATATAGACGGCACTTCCTTCATCGATAGTAATGGTAAGATTGGCCCAGCTAGACCAATTATTGTAGCTACTGATGATATAGCGATCGAACCTGTTACCACACCTAACGGGATTCTGACAAACAACGGCGAATTTACGATCTTTGTTCCCTGTAAAGCCGAAAACGATACACCAATTACTTACACTATTACCGGAAACGCGACTCCAAATGATGACTATCAAGCCTTAAGTGGTGTAGCCATTATTCCTAAAGGTTCCAATAAAGCGACGATTCCGGTTGTTCCGATCGCAGACAACATCACCGAAGCCCCAGAAACAGTTACCATCACCCTAGACGCTAAAGGTGCTGGCTTTGTCGCCGGAACACCCCAAACTGCCACAGTTACCATATTCGATTCTGTAGTTACTGATAAACCTTTAGTTTTTGTCACCGCACCCGATCCAACTGCTTTTGAGGATGGTACTAAAGCGGGTACATTTCAGTTTGCACGCACAGGAGGTGACGTTACTCAAGATTTAACAATCTCATATACAGTTACAGGGACGGCTACTCCGGGTACTGATTACAATCCCACATTAAGTGGTACAGTAATTATCCCAGCTGGTAAGAGTGTTTCTGATTTAATCTCAGTCACACCAGTAAATGATGGAATTAACGAACCAACAGAAACAATTGTCGTATCAGTAGCACAAGAATCTGATTATTTTGTAGGTTCGCAAAGTAGTGCTAATGTGAGTATTTTGGACTCCACTCCACTGACAGTTTTACCTGGTAGCGGTGAAATCTTTGTATACAATAATAACAATAAGGTTTCTAGTCATACCAAATTCTCCGATGCAGTTAATGCCGCGCAAAGTGGTAATTTAATTGTGGCTGGACCAGGTACTTACGATCAGGAAACAGGAACTATTATTGTTGATAAGACTTTAACAATTCGTGGTCCAAACGCAGGTTTAAGTCCTACTAGTGGTTTAACAGCTACTCCTGCTCTTGTGAAGGCTCCCGGCTCTACACCAGTTTTTACAATTCTTCCGGGTAAAGATGTCACCATTGAAGGGTTAAGGATTGAAATGAATGGCGATAATTCCAACGCCATTCGCTATCAAAGCAATCAAGCTGATAGCAAAGTGGTGATTCGGCAAAATGAATTCACGGGAAAAGGTCCAGCTACAGGTGGAGTCATCTTCTTAGACTTTGAAAACGCTTCTGGTTCCTCTGCAAAAGTGATCGATAACCTAATTCGTGATGTCACCAGTGGTAGCGTTACTAGTGGTGTTCAAGCATTTAGGGTGGGAACTGCGACAATTACAAATAACTTAGTTGCTAATGTCCAAGGGCCAGGAATTCTTGCCGATAGTGTTCAAACGGGCAGCAAAATTATCTCGAATATAGTCAGCGATACTGGTGAACAAGGTATTCAATTGGCTGGTGGTAGTGCGACGATCGCTAACAATGACATCACCAATACTAATCTCACCAATGAGATAGCTAGCGGTGGTATTCGACTGAGAGAATCAGGTTTAGGAGGTGGAACAATCCAATCAGCCGATATATTCAGTAATATCATCACCAAATCCTTTAATGGGATAGCCGTCAGAGATGGAAGTGCCATTGTTAATGGTACAGTCAATATCAATAGAAATAACCTAATCGGCAACAGTAAAGCTGGTTTCTATCACGGTGGTACTGGGACGATCGATGCCACAAATAACTGGTGGGATAACGCCTCTGGGCCAGTGGTCGGAGGTACGGGGCCAAATGCTATTCTGGGGCCAGGTGCTGGTAGTGTTGACTTTAATCCATTCGCTACTGCGCCCTTCTAAGCTGGGAGTGGCACGATAAAATTAAGAAAAGTGACAGCGTGAATTTAGTCCTACTCACCATTATTTTCCATGACAACTGAGGTTTTAGTCGAAAAGAAAAAGTTAGATAGACCGCCTTTAGAAATTCATACTTTGGGCGATCGCGTTTTGCGCCAACCAGCAAAGCGCGTCTCTAAAGTAGATGCGGAAATTCGCCAATTAGTGCGGGAAATGCTGCAAACTATGTATAGTGCTGATGGCATTGGTTTGGCAGCACCGCAAGTAGCCGTTCACAAGCAACTGATTGTAATTGACTGTGAACCGGATAATGCAGCTAATCAGCCTTTAGTGTTGATTAATCCGACCATTAAAGCTGCCAGTCGGGAAATTTGTGTAGCTCAAGAAGGTTGTTTGAGCATTCCCCAAGTTTATTTAGATGTAAAACGACCAGAAGCGATCGAAGTTAGTTTCAAAGACGAACATGGTCGTCCGCGCACAATTTCCGCTAAAGGTTTATTAGCACGCGCCATTCAACATGAAATGGATCATCTTAATGGCATTTTGTTTGTAGACCGAGTAGAAAATGGTTTAGCTTTAAACCAAGAACTGAAAAAATACGGCTTTTCTACTCAAGCTGTTAAACCAATCGAATAAGGAGAAATAACTGTGGGTATAATGACTCCCAAAAGTGGTCTGTTTTTGATGGCTTCTTGTGTATCAGCGATCGCCGCTGTCGGCTCAATCTTTGAGCTATCTTCAGGAAATCCAGACCTGGGCAACTTAACTACTGGGATTATTCTCGCTATTAGTTTGCCCTTGGGAGGGTTATTCTTCTTAGCAGCTGTTCGTAGTGCTCAAGCCAATCAATAATAATTCCATCAGATTAATAAGGAGTGTAGCAGAGAATTCTCTAAGAAATTCTCTCTTCACTCCAAATTTTTATGAATTTTAGTTGTAATAACAAACTAAATTTTTGTTAAGTAGTGACTTGAAGATTTGACATCTGTTTGAACAGCGACAAAATCTCAAATGTAGCAATCTATAAATAAAAGGTAAGGAGCAAACTTTCACTACTTTTTTACAGCAGACAAAGTGTAAATAGCTAAAGCTTTCAAGTTAATTATTGTTGCTCTAGTTCTGCTAAAGCATAACGAGCGATCGCCAATCCCAAACGCGCCTTTTCCATCTCCGACAATTCCGAAAAAGGTAAATCTCTTACCGTAGCAATCATCGAATCAACCGCAGCAGTTTCCGTTCCCCGCATGGCAAAAGCCAAAGGACGCGAAAATAGATATAAATCTCCCTCCGGCCAATTAGGTAATAATTCTTGCACGCAACGCACCAACTGATCTGCCAAATTCCCAGAAATATTAGTTTGATTCTGCCCCAACTTTAGCTGATAAGCCTGATGAGAAATAGCTTCTAACCAAGTACTTGGTACGCGAGCCGCAAACTTTTGTCGCAGCACCGCAAAAATATCTTCTACTGCTATCTGGGGAACATCAATACTCCAAATTGCGTCAAGTTGATTAAAGAAACTTTGCGTTTTTTGTTCTACTTCTTCCTCGTTCCAATCATCTAATTGGAATGCCTTTTCTAATTGAGCGAAATAAGAATCTGCTTCTGGTTCCGTAGGATTCCAATAATAAACTGATTCTGCTTCATCTTGCAGTAAGACCTGTAATAACTCTTGTTCTGCTTGAGAATGAAAAGAAGGGAAACATCCTGAACCCCTGATGTGACTGGTCATGATTTTAGCTCCTGAGTCTCATTTTTAACTAACGCTGTCCGTAGTTAGACTACATCAGCATTCTTGCCAGTTCCGTAACTTTCTACTTTTTCACCATAAAACAGCAATTTGGTTCGCGAGTAGCTAAGGATATGATTTTCGCATATCTTTTCATTAGGGAATCAGGGAACAAGTAGAAGCGTTAAAGCATTAATAATACATTGAACTTTACCATCTACTACTGACTATTCCAAATTGGAAACTTTAATTTCTTAAGATCCAATCACGAACTCCCAAGTCTGACCTTTAGAACTACCAAATTTTAACTCCATTCCCGACTGAAGAGACACTTGCTCATGATGAACTTTCCTGATCCCATCAGACCCCGACACTAGAGTACCAAACCGAGAAAAATCTCGCAAAAAGTAATTTGGGCCAGCACCGTTAGCATTTAAACTCGTACAGCGGCAAATAATTTCTGCATGAGTTTGGGAAACCCATTTTTCCTCGATTACCAAGTCATTTTTCTGTGCCCGTCCAATGCGGAGCAAGCCGCTGTTGATATGATAGATATTTCCCGTGAAACCTACTGGACGGAGATAAGCATTTAAGTGGGGACGACCGACAGAAGTGGGCGAATCTGGGGGTAATTCAGTAATATCAGGAATGACTTCCAGTAGTTGACCGTCAAATTCTGGATGGATGTACAATACAGGCAAAGTCCAAGCTGGCTGATTAAACTTATAAAGAGTCAATAATTGCTGTCTAGCTATAGCTACTGCTTGGTCAATTGGCTTTCTTTCTGCTAAAGCACGGGCAAAAGCTTCAATAAAACTAATTGCTTCTTCGTCGGCGATCGCATCTCGCATTGCCAGCACAGCAGGTACCCCGTGATGAATCAACACCTCAGCTAAACTACTGCGAGCGATCGCTTGATGATTAATTCTCACCGATTGCGCCCCCCAACAAGAATTAAACACCGCTAAAGTCACTCGGCATCTAGTCAACACCTGCGCCAATTCCGTACCATTGATGTTCACGCCAGGACGGAGAAACAGCAACCCGCCATTTGGTGCTGGTGCGCCATGTCCCGCATAAAATAAGACATTATAAATGCCATTTTCTAAAGTCGAAATTAACTCGGCAGCAGTAGGCATAATTAGCGTGTCTACCTGGCAAGGAACAAAGGTGCCGCCAATATTGATATTATTCTGCACGCTATTCTCTAAAACTGATGCCAGTAACTTAGCTTCCTGTTCTAACTTTAAACAGCCACTACTGGAAGTTTGTCCAGTAGACTCTTCTCCTAAAACTAAAAGAATATTTAAAGTTTGCTCGGTTCTCAATGGCGCTAGAGGTGCAACATCGCTAGTAGTACGACTAAATAATAGTTGTTGGCTTAGAGAAATCGCCTGCTTGCCAACTTGAGGTTGCATAATTTCCCAAGGCATGAGAATTAAATCTGGATCGCGAATTTCTAAACGCAACCGCAAAGCTTGAGTTGGCCCAATACCGATCGCAATTCCCTGACTACGTTCTAAACAACTTTGAATTGGCCCATCAAATAACCATTTCCACAGGTCAATTCCTAACTGTTGCATCAGATGTCCGCTGTATGTCGCACCTGTTTTACTGGGATTGTCTGGTACTACTACGAAAGTTGGCGCGATCGCTAACTGGTGCGCTGGAATTTTGGAAGACTGCGATCGACTAAAAGGAGAGAACATATCTTGCCAAACTAGCCAAGTTTCGGCCAGAGATTCAGGCAAAATGCAATCATGATGAACATGACCACCAGGATAGGGTGCATTCCAAACCCAAATGGCGAAATGTTCTGCCTTACCTTGATGCAGTCGGTCAATAGAAATGTTGAGGCAAAGGCTCTTAGTTGGCAACATTCAGAACTCTTGAATATTTGGCCTAGATGGAAGCTATGGAAAGCTTTCAATTATCAGTTTATCGATTATTTCGCTTTTTCTGATGCTATTCTGGCGACAAAGTTTTTCTTTAGCTATTTTTTATCAAAGATGGATCGTGAATCAGGGAATGAAGTTAATCGAAAATCAATTGACTGGAGCCGATCCATCCTGAGAATAGCACCTTAACGACGCTGGCGATTCAGAAGGAGAATATTCTACAACATAAGGCTGAATCTCCGTTTGTTTGATCCAACCTTGTTCTCCTGGTTTAATTACCCGAAATTTAGGGGGAACAGCTTGATGCGGTTTTTGGTTAAGATTGTTACTTTTCGGTATTTGGGGAAGAGAGCAAACTTTTAATAGTAGCCAGCGTTCTTTCTCCCGTAAGTCTTTGCGCTCAATCTCCAGAATAGTGCGATCGGGAATACTACCAATTATTGATTTATCTTGCGGAGGTTGAGAACTTTTTCGCAACAGTAACTTATTCTGAGTTTGGTTAGTTGAGGATGAAGGAATTTTAATTTGAATCAAGGTTCCTGGGCTTAAAGAAGTAGCGGGTTTCGAGTTGTTGCTTGCCGGAGGATTAGTGATTGTAACTGGTTGTTGTTGCTGTTTAATTTGGCTAATTAAAGCATCAACCCGATAACCGATTGCGGGAATCCAAAGATAAGCTAGTAATCCACCTAAACCTAGCAAAAAAGTGATTCCAGATAATAGTGGTAATAAACTATGTTGTCTAGTTGGTGGGACTAATAAAGGAGTTCTTAGTTGAGAAATTTGATTCTTCTCGGTTGATTTTCCGCCAGAGGAATTAGTTGTTATTTCCTGTTCTTCGGTTCCGGTTTCTAGTTTTTGCTGTTGTTGATGATCTTTAACTTGATAGTAAACTAAACCGACGGTAACATTGTCGTGACCATTTTGGGTGTTAGCAATTTCAACTAAGTTAGCTGCTGCTGTGGATAAACTGACTTTCTTTTCTAAAACAGGGAGAATTTCTTTATCCCAATTTTGTTCTACGCGATCGTTATCGCTAAGTCCATCTGAGCAAAGGAGAAAAATGCAATCTTCATCAATAATAAAACGTTGGACTGTGGGATAGAGATGATTAGAAGAACTCATTCCCAATGCTTGAATTAAAGCACCTGTTCCTGCTTGTTGTAAACTTTCCCGATAGAGAGCGTAACCTAAGCGAACTTCTCGTGATGCGATGTCATCATCTAAGGTAACTTGATGGCAACCTGTGTGGGTAATCCAATAAGCGCGACTGTCGCCAATATGGGTAATATAAACTTCCGAGGCGTACCCTTTTGCCATGACTAAAGTTGTACCCATTCTTTGCCGTTCGGAACGTCCTTCTTGATCGTTTCGTTGACTAATGCGATCGTTAGCATCACAAACAGCATTTTCTAATAGTGTTACTAAATCCCAGTGATTACTATCTAAATGTTGGGGAAATTTATCTAAGCACTCTCGTACTGTTTCAATTGCTAAATTAGAAGCCACATTTCCCCCATCATGCCCGCCAATTCCATCGCATACTATTACTGTGGGAGAGGGACTGTGAGAATCTTCGCCACGTTTTACCCCTTGAGGTGATGGTGGAGGGTAACAAGCATCTTCGTTACGTTGTCTAGTTGGCCCTGTCTCTGTTAGGGTAATAATCTGATAAGTGCAGGTTTGCGATCGAGACACCACCTGTAAAATTTGGTCTAATTCTCCAATCAAATTTTCACTATTCACCAACTCTTCTTCGATCATTCGAGAACAGAGTTGTTCCAGAAATTTTTTAATTTCCGATTGGGCTTTCGGTATTAATTGCCACCAAAATTTACCCAATTGTCTTAAACTTGGTTTTGCTGGCGATCGACATAATTCTAACAACCTAATTAACTGACCTTCTACCCGCAATAATTCAGGATGCAACAAACTAGCAGCTACCCCTTCACTTTCCAAAGGTTGCCACAAATTAGCCATTTGCCACAACCAATTTAACTGACGCATTGGTAGCGCATCTTGCCAAACTTTAGTTAATTCTGGTAATAAAACCAAAGCAGGTGACTTTCCTAATTTTTGATTAGCTGTAACTGTAATTGGAGCTTGTTCTAATAACCAAATATCTTTATATTTACCTTTCTTATGTGGTGGTAGTTTTCCATATACTTGAGGAACGTGCAATTGATAAGGAAACAATCGCAAATAAGGTAATATTTCATCAGCAATATCTTCTGTATAAGGTAAAGGTAGTCCAGGTTGAGTATCAAGAACGATTCTTTCCTGCTTGACAAAAAAACGTTCTCCTACCAACTTTCCAGGTTTTAAAGCCTCTACTCCCTTACCCACCAACCATAAATAACGCTTTGGTAAAGGAGTGCGACATTGCTGACAAAATCTGTGAGTCTCTGGATTGGGAGCCTGACAGTTTAAATTAAAGCAAGTAATTTGTGCATCTCCCATATCATTTTCTCGTGCCGATCGCCATTGGAACAAAAGAACTGAGAATGGTTCAGTAGACTAATTTAACCGGATCATTGCTCATTGTAACGCCTGAATCTCAATCAGTGACTCCGATCCCGATCTGATGTTGATACAGGATACTGTTCGAGGATGCCACTTTGTCTGATTAACTGAGGCCAAATTAGCAAAAAGAAACCCATCCAAGCTAATACTGGCAGAGCGATCGCTAATGTTAGCCAAAATGTTCGCCAAATGAACCAACTACCACTAATTAATATAGTACCTGTTAGTAGAATTGACCAAGGCTGACACCACCAAGGTTTGTAGTTCCAGGGATTCAGAGGTTTTTGTTTTGTCATTCGTTTTGAGATTTCCGACTTCGGATTTTCGATTAACCTGACAGATAAATCTGGTTGGAGGAGTAACAGGTAATTCGCAACTGTTACTAATCTATCATTGGAAGTAGGGGTTTCACCCCGCTTTGGTTTTTTCCATTGTTGGTTTAAATTAAAAGAGAATTGTTAATCGACCAATAGCAAAGCTGTCAGTATTTTATTCAAGGTAATTTTTCATTAAATTTACCTCAATTCTGGTTGTTTCTGCTTTTTCTTAATCATCAGGGTGTTATCTATGTGGCAGAATATATCGCATCGTTCGCTTGGAGAGAAAACTTCACCAATTAATAATTCTCCAATTAGTGAAGTTGCAGAAAAACTCACCGATCTAAAAGTTTCTCGCCAAAATTTAACTAAATTAATGAATTTAGAAATTTGGGCTATTGTGACAACTACCGATGATTTTTTTCCGGGATTTTGGTATAGATTTATGAGTAATCGCCAGTTAGCTTTAAAAAAACTGGTACAACGAGAGAAAGATTTACCAAAAAAATAACTAGCTTTAATTATGAAAAATTAGAAACAGTTGCCAGGGGAAAGCTTAGGTTGATTAAATTCCCCTGGTTTTTTGGTAATTTTAAGATGGGTTTGGTTCGCCCTCAGAATCAACTCTAGGCAAACCCATGCTGTAGTTAACTACACGACTGTTGAGGTTATAACTAAGCTCACCTTTTTGGAGCATGGTGCGAACAGAATGTTCTAAATCAGAACCAATACGTCGCAGATTATATTCGGTTAAATCTTCGCCGTTATAAGCTTCAACTAGTTCATCAAATTGGCGATAAACTTTTTGCAGAGATTCTTCGTTCCAATTTAATTCATTATCGGGATCGATATCCAAAGTTAAGACATTTTCACTGGGAATCAATTCATTCTTTTCTACTTCAGCAGCAAAGATACGGATATGACGGGTTGTAGATTTGAGTAGCATAGTTGGGATAGTTCTGATGCCAAAATTTGTTTGCTTAGATTGTAGCGGGAAGGGGGAACAGGAAACAGGAAACCGAGAAAAATCTGTGTAACCTTGTTTCGGTTTGGATGGAGAGAAAGTTAGGCATTAGTGGAAATCATACCTGTTTTTCTAGCGTAGGCGAAGATACCACCAGCATCAATTACTGGGCCAACTTCTCCTAATGATTTGAGGTCGAAAGTTGTTCCGAGTGTATGATTAATAAGTTGATTTTTGCCAAAGTCAATGGTGACTTCTTGACCTGTAGTAAAGGAATCGCATAAACGTACTGTTGATTCCCAGGGGTAAAGTTCTCCGGTAGCGGAACAGTTGCGGAAAAAGATGCGGGCGTAGGATTGGGCGACGACTGCTTGTACGCCAGATGCGCCGAGTGCGATCGGGGCGTGTTCCCGGGAAGATCCACAACCGAAGTTTTCCCCGGCGATGATAATCGGATATTGGGTTTTCATTTCCCCAGCGGCGATGAATTTGCCGTAGCGATCGGGTAATCCTGCCATAGCATAACTGCCCAACTTTTCATATTCATCTGGCTTAGAGGGAACTAAGGTCAGATATTCTGCGGGAATGATTTGGTCAGTATCAATGTTGTCATCTACAACAAAAATAAGTCCCCGAATTACTTTGTCCATGATTAAATTTTTCTACTTTTAAGAGTAACTACTGTTTAGGTTTACTCAGCAGTCGATGATTGAGATTATTTTTGCCATCAACCTGGAAGCAACTTTTCCTAATTGTACAAGGAATTCACTGATGCGATAGGTACTAAAAGCTGACGATCGGATTGGCAGATCTGAGTATTGCGCCCAGCAGCCGAAAAAAGGTTTACAAATTGTGAGTTTCTGGAAATTGGAGGGCATTATAGGTAATAGAATGTGATTTGCTGGGAATTCTGATAGCTCATCCATATTAAATATCAGTAATGAGAGCATCTACTGATTAAATCTTGGCAGCCAGTCCGGGGAAAATTTTTGGGTTAAATAAAGTCTATAGTCCTTGATAAATCAAGCTTTCAGACAACTCGGAAGACTGTCGCGATCGGAAAACCCATGACAAACTAGAGATAGTTAACGATCGTCATTCAACGAAACGATTCTAGATTTTAGTAAAAAGAACCATGAAAGCGACTACAAGCCATCCATTATCTCCACCAGCTGCATTAGTTCTCAAGGTGATTGGACTAATCTGTATACTGTCTTTTTTAATAGACGCAATCACGTTGCTAATTCCGTTTAATCCTACCGATCGCGGATGGCAAATCAACCTGACAACGCAGTTAGTAGAAAGGGGAATTATCCCTTTAGTGGGAATGGCATTTCTGTTGGCTGGTACTTGGATCGATAGTGTAGCAGACGCATCCGGGAAAGGTACCCCAATTTGGCAAATTGTCAAATTAGTAGCCTTGGTATTTTCAGGAATTTTAGGGTTACTTTACTTGCTAATAGCACCTTTGCACGTTAATAATGTGCGACTTCAGAGTAACGCAGCGATCGAGCGAGTAGCACAGCAAGCAAAACAAGCTGAAACTCAATTAAGTAGTCCAGCTTTTCAAACTCAAGTAGAACAGCGCCGTACCCAAATTAGAAATCAAATTGGGGAATTACTCAAAGACGAACAAAAGTACAACGAAGCACTGCAAAACCAACAAGTACCTAAAGAAGTGAAAGATATACTTCAGCAGTCGAAAGCCAATCCCCAAGTACTCGACGACTTCTTAAATCAACAAGCCAAAAGCTTTAGTAACCAAACTCTAACGCAAATCCGAGAACGCCAACAACAATTAGACACTCAAGCCAAAACTGCGGCTTTCAAGTCTCAAATCCAAATTGGAATCAGCAGTGTTTTATTAGCATTAGGCTTTTTTGTGACAGCGGGAACGGGATTAAGAGGTTTAGTGTCTCTACCATCCGCACCGCGGAAAAAGTCGCCCCCAAAACGCTAAATAAAGACTTTAAGTAATTTATAGCCAGAGTCGATAAGCCTGACGGTACGCTACGCGAACGTCAGGGTACTCTAAGGCAAAGATCTGAAAAAGTCTTTATCTTTCTCGCTTAATTGGAAGTTTTACATGATCTCGATTTACATCCTGACCTATAACGAAGAAATTGATATCGCTGCTTGCATTGAGTCAGCAATGCTTTCTGACGATGTGATTGTAGTAGATTCTTTAAGTAGCGATCGGACCGTAGAAATCGCCAACCGCTACCCAGTAAGAACTGTGCTACATAAATTTGACAGCCACGGACAACAGCGAACCTGGATGCTACAATCAGTTCCCGCTAAATATGACTGGGTGTATATCCTAGAAGCTGATGAACGCATGACTCCCGAACTATTTCAGGAATGTCTACAAGCAACTCAAAGTCAGGAATACATCGGTTACTACGTAGCTGAACGAGTCATGTTTATGGGTAGTTGGATTCGGCGCAGCACCCAATATCCTCGTTACCAAATGCGTCTGTTCCGCAAAGACAAAGTTTGGTTCACAGATTATGGTCACACAGAAAGAGAAGTCTGCAACGGTCCAACCAGTTTTCTCCAAGAAACTTACCCTCATTACACCTGTAGCAAAGGATTAAGTCGCTGGATTGAAAAACATAACCGTTACTCAACAGACGAAGCCAAAGAAACCCTCCGTCAGCTACAACAAGGTAGTATTAATTGGCGAGAATTGTTTTTTGGTCAAAGCGAAGTAGAAAGAAGAAGGGCACTCAAAGATTTATCTCTCCGTTTACCATTTCGCCCCCTAATCCGATTCATTTATATGTATTTTCTCCTGGGAGGGATACTCGATGGTAGAGGAGGATTTGCTTGGTGTACTTTACAAGCTTTCTACGAATATCTGATTATGCTCAAAGTTTGGGAACTGAAGCATCAGCCTTTACCCAACTTTGAAGTTAATCACAATTTACCTAATTCTGATTCTGAGCCTGCTGCTGAAGAAGCAACTACTGACTCAGCTAAGTTAAGTTTGTAGGGGCGAAGCATTCGGGTCAAAATTTATGGCTGAAAACCCAAATTTTTTGTCCGAATGCTAATGCCTACGGCACGCTACGCGAACGCCCCTACCCAAAAACTCTGTTGGCTTTAAACTAGATGCAGAAAATTGTAATCGCTGATACTATCATCATTAACCCCTTTTATACTGAATTGCTGGCTGGAAGTGGGAAAACCGCTTACTTAAGGTACAGTAAAGTGAAAGAGGGGTTGCTTATTAAGCTTTATAAATTTTTCAGCAGGGTAGATAGTAGAGTGGGCGATCTGTGTTCCAACGCTTGAAACAGGATTTAAAAAATGACCTGATTGCAGGTTTATTGGTGGTAATTCCCCTTGCTACCACTATTTGGTTGACGGTGACTATAGCAACTTGGGTAATTGATTTTCTCACCCGGATTCCCAAGTGGCTGAATCCTTTTGATGGATTGCATCCAATTTTGGTTGATTTGCTGGATCTCGCGGTGGGATTGGCTGTGCCGCTGTTGAGTATTTTGCTAATTGGTTTGATGGCGCGTAATATTGTTGGTCGTTGGTTTTTGGATGTTGGGGAACGAGTACTGCACGCTATTCCGTTGGCTGGTTCGGTTTACAAAACGCTGAAACAATTATTAGAAACTGTATTGAAAGATAGTGGTAATAAGTTTCGCCGGGTAATTTTGGTGGAGTATCCGCGACGGGGGATGTGGGCGATCGCATTTGTTACAGGTACTCTGAGCACTGAAATGCAGTCTCACTTATCCAATCAACCAATGCTGAGTATATTTATTCCGACTACGCCTAACCCAACTACAGGTTGGTATGCAGTTGTTCGGGAAGATGAAGTGGTAGACTTGGGTATGTCGGTAGAAGAAGCCTTTAAGGTAATTATCTCCGGTGGGATTGTTAGCCCTAGTCCTTTAGCTCCGGCATCTCTTCCTAAGCTTCCCGATCGGCAGTTGGAAAATTCTTTATCAGAAAGTAAGCTGCAAGTTTTACCCTTAGAAGAAAGTTAAGGAAGTTTTGAGTTTTGAGTTAATCAACTTCCCTTTTTCTTTTTGTTTTCCCTGCTCCCTTTATCCCCTTACTGCTATGTAAATTAGGTTTTCATTCATCAACAAAAGAAGCAAAAATTAGTAATCACAGGAAATATTATGCAGTCTCGTCAAGTTGCGCGTGAATTGGCTTTACTGAGTTTATCTCAGATGCCAACAAATCCCGAAAAGGTTTCGGAACAGGAAATTCCTGATTTTATTATTGCGGCGATCCGAACTTTAACTACGGAAGTTAAGGAAGCTTTGGAGGAAGCTGCTGGAGAGTTACAAAGGGCGGACGATCGCTTATTACACAGTCAAACTCGTGCGGTGGATCTCCAAAGTGCTAGAACGATGCTTCAAGAAGCAATCAAATTGGCTTCTCAAGCAATTAATCGCATGGGTAGTTCTGTAGAAATACCGGAATTTATTCAGCTGGCTAACCAAAGAGATGTTCGCAATTATGCAGAAGATATTGTGCGGAATACTTTGGTAAAACGTGAGGAAGTCGATCGATTGTTGTCGGAAGCAATGGTAGATTGGCAGCTGAATCGGTTGGCTAGGATCGATCGGGATATCCTGAGAATTGCTGTTTGTGAAATGCTCTTTTTAGGTATTCCTGAACGGATTGCAATTAATGAAGCAGTAGAATTAGCTAAACGTTACAGCGGTGAAGATGGTTACAGATTTATTAATGGGGTTTTACGTCGAGTTAGTGACAAACTGAAATCACCTATTAATAGTTGATATTTGATAATTGATCTCAGGTGATGGGGAAAGGGAAAAAGGTAAATTATGCTTTAACTTTTTCCCTTAACTTAAAAGCGGAATAACTGTTTTGTGACTAAATGAAATTTCAGGGCTATGGTTTTTAATTGGTTTCGTCGTCAATATAACGATAAAGAAAAAGAAAAGGAAAAAACTCAGAAACAACCAGAGGCTACGGAGGCTACTTCGCCTCCAGAGTCTCAGGTAGAAGAATCTATTCCGTCTTCAGCAACTTCTGAACCACAAGCTGCGGAAGATTATTTGGCTTGGGCGAAGGCTGCTTATAAAAATATTCAGGCTAAACAACAGTCGGAAACTGTTGGGGAAACTGGGGTTGCTGCTGAAGTAGTTACTACTGACGTGGCTGAGATTCCGACGGAGAAAGTTCCTGAAAGTGTGCTGGAGGGAGAAACTACATCGGAAAATGTGGTAACTGAAGAAGTTGTGACGGAAACGCCGATTAGGTCAGCGGTTGTTGAAAGTGTGATTTCTGAGGAAACTGGATCGGAAAGTCCGACGATCGCAACTGTTGAAGAAACTGGTGATGTGGTTGAGGTGGTGGAAACTGCGCCGGAAACGCCGGAAGTCGAAGAAAGTGCGGTTCAGGTTCCGTTTTGGGCGAAGGACGATCGCCAAGCTAGGTTAGAAAGGTTAAAGGCTACGGCGATCGAAGAACCAGAACCGGAAGTACAACCAGCGGCGACAGTGGCGACATCGGAAACTGTAACCGAGGAGATTCCTGAGCTTGCTTTTGATGAAGGTTTTGTTTGGTCGGCGGAAATTTTAGCGGCTCAAGGTCGTCGCCCGGAAGATATTTCTATTGAAGAGATTACTTGGTTAAAGAAATTGCGGCAAGGTTTAGATAAAACACGGCGCAATATTCTTAATCAGTTAAAGGCGATCGTCGGTCAAGGGCCACTAAATCAAGCTGCGGTTGAGGAAATTGAGGCTTTGCTGTTGCAAGCTGATGTGGGAGTTGAGGCGACAGATTATATCATAGGTTCGCTACAAAGTAAACTCCGAGAAGAAGCTTTGCCGCCTGATGCGGCGATCGCCTATTTAAAAGGCATTCTCCGAGAAATGCTGGAAGCACCCGTGCAAAAATCAGCAAAACGTAGCTTTGCTCCAGAAAAAGATACGTTTAATATTTGGCTGATTACGGGAGTCAATGGAGCCGGAAAAACCACAACTATTGGTAAAATTGCTCACATTGCTGACAAATCAGGCTACAAATGTTTAATTGCGGCGGCTGACACTTTCCGGGCTGCGGCAGTAGAGCAAGTCAAGGTTTGGGGACAGCGTAGCGGTGTAGAAGTAATTGCCAATCCGGGAAATAATACCGATCCAGCAGCAGTAGTATTTGATGCGATTACTGCGGCTAAATCACGGAGTACGGAATTACTTTTAGTCGATACAGCGGGGCGACTGCAAAATAAAAAGAACTTAATGGATGAGTTATCGAAGATTCGTCGGATCATCGACAAAAAAGCGCCAGAAGCGACGATCGAATCTTTGTTAGTTCTGGATGCAACTTTAGGGCAGAATGGATTGCGCCAAGCAGAAGTTTTCGCTCAATCAGCCCAACTCAGCGGTGTAGTTTTAACTAAGTTAGATGGAACTGCTAAAGGTGGAGTAGCTTTAGCGGTGGTGAAACAGTTAGGTTTACCAATTCGCTTTATCGGTGCAGGAGAAGGAATCGAAGACTTACGCCCCTTTTCTAGCTACGAATTTGTCGAAGCTTTACTTAGCGGTTGAAGCGGAAATTTTCGGCTGTAGAGAGAAAGTAATGGGTAAACAATGCACTTTACCCATTACTTTTTAATTTGTAAATAATCTTAAATTTTTTGGGTATCTTTACAAGAGTAATTCATACTGGGAACGGAATTAGGGGAATTCAATGAGTAGAAATACATAAAATTTGTGAATAATTGTAGAAATACAGCAGATACTATCTTTAGAGGTATGTCAGTGGTAGATATCAATACTGTTATGGTGAAGTGATTCGCTAGAATTTATCCCAATAGATAAAGGTATTATCCTACCCAAACTCGGTTAAAATGTTGACCACCCTGCCCACGATCTGATAGAACTTGGTTTCTTAGTACAATTCCAGGCAGAATCAGGAGCAACTAATACTTTTGTCTCTCCATTTTGATGCGCTAGGTTTACCCTTGCTATTCAATTTGCTATTGCTTTTATCCCTAAATAAACTAGTCCAGATGGCTTAGGTAATGAATACTGTGCCCCTTTCTCAACTTTCCTCTGAATCAGGCGATGATTCCCGTAGGGATCGCTACGCGAATCAGGGCGATACTTCCGAAGTAACGCCTGTATTTGCGCTCAAACAGCTGGTGGCGCGTTTGTATCGGGAACAACATAAAATCCAAGATTTGTTGAGTTCTTTAGGGTTTGCGCTCAGATCTTTCAACAATCTGAATCAGTTTTTGGAGCTAATTCCCTTAATGGCAACCAGAGTCACTGATTCTGATGGTAGTGCTTTGGTGTTGTTAAAACCCAATGGTCAAGTAAAGCTGGAACAGTTACACTGCCAAGATAATCTTCAAGGAATAGATATTCGCAAGGCGATCGAAAGCGCAACTTTAAAGGTGAAGGATGCGACGGCGAAAAGTGCTGCTTTAGTAAGTTCCGAAAGCGAGCAATTCGATCTTGAGGAAGCATCGGGAGTGGAAAAAGGTTTGGCGCTGTTAGATGCTCAAGTAAGCCGCTGTTTAGGATCGGATATTCATTTGTTTGGTACAGCAA
This sequence comes from Floridaenema fluviatile BLCC-F154, assembly GCF_041929135.1. NCBI lineage: Bacteria > Bacillati > Cyanobacteriota > Cyanophyceae > Aerosakkonematales > Aerosakkonemataceae > Floridanema > Floridanema fluviatile. Next base: position 43,153 of record NZ_JBHFNS010000070.1, read on the forward strand.
TTTTAGTCAAACAAATGGAACGAGGACGGCTGTACGTATTTAGCCGTGATGCAGAATATACTTGGACGGAAACGCGACAAAAGTTGGTGCGGTTGGTGGCGGATCAAACAGCGGTGGCGATCGCTAATGACGAACTAACAGTGGAACTCCGCAAAAAAGAACGTTTAGACAGAGAATTAGAAATTGGTGCAGAAATTCAACAGAGGTTGTTACCTCGTCAATGTCCGCAAATTCCTGGGATTAAATTAGCGGCTCGTTGTCAACCTGCAAACCGAGTTGGCGGAGATTATTATGATTTTATTCCTACTCATTATGTCCCGCTGAATAAAACTGAGGAAGCAAACGATCAAAATAGCCCAGTAACATCTGCTCGAGGACGTTGGGGGATTGTCATTGGCGATGTCATGGGAAAAGGTGTACCCGCTGGTTTAATTATGACCATGACTAGGGGAATGTTACGCGCAGAAGTTCTTAACGGTCATACTCCGGGGCGGATTTTGCAACACTTAAATCAGGTAATGTTTGCTGATTTAGAAAATTCTCATCGCTTTGTAACTTTGTTTTATTCAGAATACGATTTACAAACTGGTATTCTTGCTTACAGTAATGCGGCGCATAATCCGCCAATGTGGTGGCAAGCTAGCAGTAATTCTGTCCGACGGTTGGATACTTCGGGAATGTTGATTGGTTTAGATGTTAATTCTCAGTATGAAGAGGGACAGGTTCAGCTGGCTGCTGGCGACACAATTATTTATTACACGGATGGTTTTACGGAAGCTGCTAACCCGAATGGGGAACGCTTTGATGAAGAAAATTTGATGCAGGTTTTTCAGAAAGCTTGTCAAAACTGCCAGGAACCTCAAGCGATTTTAGAATATCTGTTTGACCAAGTACAGCAATTTATCGGTCAAGGAAATCGCAATGCGGATGATATGACGCTGGTAGTAATGCGAGTAAATGGGTGCAAAAATTAACACAATATTTGTTTCCTGTTCCTTTCGGTCATCAAAATCTCTGGTTTTAGACTGATAGCCATTTTTGTGCTAAAAATTTTCTGGAGGTTGTCTCTGCAATAAAATAAGGAACAGGAAATTAAGGTGAGGAAAACTGGCTATGGTTGTTAACTTGATGCAAACAATAAGTGGTTGGCTATCGGTTCAAGTTTATGGCAATGATTCACTATCGATGTTAGTGGCGAAAATGCCTTACTGGGTGATGGTATTGGCATATCAAGTGAGAGAGACTAATCTTTGGGGACAGGTGCAAAGTGCTTGGAATCATTTTGTCCAAACAGGTCAAATCTGGGCTTTGATTATTGGATTAATTCTGGGCTATTTCATTAAAGGGTTTACTACTTTTGGTTAATTTGTGGCAAGTTGTTGACAATTGTTTCCTGAATTAAGTCTGCTGGGTAGGTAAAAATTTTTCGATTCTCGACTTTACTTGTGAGTTTCCGATCGCTTAAAGTCAGGAAAAGAAAAATTTTTTGAATTTATACCAGCGGCTACAGATTGTTCTGTAGGGGTAATCTAAGATCTGAAATCTAAAATCCAAAATCGAATGACTGAACAAAAAACTTGGAGTCAACGCTTTGAGTCAGCTTTGCATCCGGCGATCGCTCGTTTCAATGCCAGTATCAGTTTTGACATTGAACTGATTGAGTACGATATTACGGGATCGATCGCTCATGCCAAAATGCTTGCCAAAACTGGCATTATTTCGCGAGAAGAAGGCGAACAATTGGTGGAAGGACTGGAAAGAATTCGCCAAGAACATCGTCAGGGGCTTTTCCATCCGGGAATAGATGCGGAAGATGTCCATTTTGCTGTGGAACGTCGCTTGACGGAACTCAAGGGCGATGTGGGGAAAAAGCTACATACTGCTAGATCGCGCAATGACCAAGTAGGAACTGATACCAGGCTGTACCTACGGGATCAAATTAACCAAATTCGCCAACAAATTAGGGAATTTCAAGCTGTTTTGCTGGACTTGGCGGAAGCTAATGTAGAGACTTTAATTCCTGGTTATACTCACTTACAACGCGCCCAACCTGTATCTTTAGCGCATCATTTATTAGCTTATTTGGAAATGCTAAATCGGGATTGGGAGAGGTTGGGGGAAATTTACCAAAGGGTAAATATTTCGCCTTTGGGATCTGGGGCTTTGGCGGGGACGACTTTCCCGATCGATCGCCATTACACAGCGGAATTACTGAATTTTGGCGGTGTTTACGCTAATAGTATGGATGGGGTGAGCGATCGGGATTTTGCGATCGAGTTTCTCTGCGCCGCTAGTTTAATTATGGTTCACCTCAGCCGCATGAGTGAAGAGGTAATTCTCTGGTCTTCCCAAGAATTCGGCTTTGTTACCCTGAAAGATAGCTGCGCCACAGGTTCCAGCATTATGCCGCAAAAGAAAAATCCCGACGTACCGGAATTAGTCCGGGGAAAATCTGGGCGCGTTTTTGGACATTTGCAAGCTTTACTAGTGTTGATGAAGGGATTGCCGTTAGCTTACAACAAAGACTTACAGGATGATAAGGAAGCTTTGTTTGATGGCGTGAAAACGGTTAAAGCTTGCTTAGAAGCCATGAAGATTTTATTGCAGGAAGGTTTAGAATTTCGGACTGCAAGACTCGCCGCGGCGGTGGAGGAAGATTTTTCCAATGCTACAGATGTGGCTGATTACTTAGCTGCTAGGGGCGTTCCCTTCCGCGAAGCTTACAATTTAGTTGGTAAGGTGGTGAAAACTTGTATCGCTGCCAATAAGCTGTTGAAGGACTTAACCTTAGAAGAATGGCAAGCACTTCACCCAGCTTTTGCAGACGATATTTATGAGGCGATCGCTCCCAAACAAGTAGTAGCAGCCCGCAACAGTTACGGCGGTACTGGTTTTGAGCAGGTAAGACAAGCTATTCAAGCGGCTCGTTCTCGCAGCAACAACTCCTAGAAAAGTTGTTTAGTGCTTGATTATCGCCCAATTAACAGGGAGAGCAGGGTTTAAGGGAAGAAAAAACATTGATTAGTTTTAGTTACTTCCCCGATCGCGCCCAAACTGCTCCCTTTGTGCTATTCAGACGGATTAATATTGATCTTGTCCACCTGTTTCTAGCTCATCATCTTGACTTTCTGCGGCATTTTCATTGCTTTTCCCGCTCTTCCAGTTCCGATTCTTCGAGAATCGACCTGTAGTTTGGCGTTTGCGAAACTTGCGAGCATAAGCTTTATTACGCTGCGCCTTTTCTTTTTTGGGATTGCGGCGCTTCGACATATTCACCTCATTGATAAACTACCAGAAGTATCACTTTAGGGCATTTTAGTACTTGCCGTCTTGAACAATACTCGAACGCCTGAGCTTAAAAGATTTGGGGAATTCAACCACCACTGAAATCTACTGCTGCTGCGATTCTGAATAAGTGATTCAGACGAAAGTTCATAGTTGCATCCGTAGTGCTGACTAATCTATTAATTGTAGTACAAAGAGAACTAAAATTCTCAGTTTGAATGAATTCCTGAAAAGGAACGGGAAATAGAGAATCAATAATTTAAAGACAGGATAGCTTTAGTGGGGTAGCTTATCATTATCTTTCGATCGGAATAGGTTTCCTAAAATAAAGCTAAAATTATCGCTGGTTGTATTATTGTTGGTGTATATGCTTCGATTATGGCAATTTTTTCAAACTGTACTTGGTATATTATTTCGCCATCCAGTTACAGGTGCAACAATTATTCCAATTTTGCCCGATGGTCGGATTGTATTAATTCGACGACGGGATACGGGAAAATGGGGTTTACCGGGCGGAATTGTTAACTGGGGAGAGGATATTCCTACCACAGTGGAACGGGAGTTAGAGGAAGAAACTGGGCTCAATTTGGTGAAAATACATCGCTTGGTTGGGGTTTATTCGGCACCCGATCGCGATCCGAGAATTCATTCTATTTCGGTGTTGATTGAAGCTGCGGTTCAAGGAACGATGGGGGCGCAAGATACTTTAGAGGTGAGTGAAGTTGAGGCTTTCGCGATCGAATCTTTGCCTAAAGGCGACTTGAGTCACGACCACGATCGACAATTAGAGGATTATCTCAATGGCTTGACCAGGGTAGCATAAATTGATTGCACTCATTTCTCACTTACTACACTAGTATCTTTGCTTACATTAGTCATTCTAGTATTATTGATAACATCCTTATACTTTGAATAGCAAATTATCAGGTGTAAGGTGTGAGAGATGAGTAAAGCAGTTAAACTTAACAAAAACAGGTTTTACACAACTAAATATTTTGGAGTTGCGGTAGTAATTGCAGGTTGTTTAACATATTCTTCTGGAGTTAAAGCGCAGGAAATTAACATAAATTTAACCCCAGATTCGATTAACTCCGAAATCAAGGGAAATTTTGATGAGTCGATCGACCAAGTAACATCAGTTTCTCAATTGCGCGATGTTCAACCTACAGATTGGGCATTTCAAGCTTTACAATCCTTAGTAGAAAGATACGGTTGTATTGCAGGATATCCAGACAGAACTTATCGCGGAAATCGGGCGATGACTCGTTATGAATTCGCCGCTGGTTTAAATAGTTGTTTGGATCGAATTCAAGAATTAATTGCTGCTTTACCGCAAGGTGTCAGCAAAGAAGATTTAGATCGTTTACGCAGATTACAAGAAGAATTTGCCGTTGAATTAACAACTTTACGCGGTCGAATTGATGCTTTAGAAGCGAGAGTCACTGAAGTAGAAGCCAATCAATTTTCTACTACTACTAAGTTGCGAGGTTTAGCAGCATTTAATGTTACAGGTGCTTTTGCTGATGGCAATGTGAAAGTAGAAACCTCTAATGTTGATGCTGCGTTAGAAATTCGACCAGCAGGACGCAATTCTTTTACTAATGCACCAATTGTCCAAACTGCTAAAGATCCTCAAGTAACCTTTAGTAATTTGGTGTGGCTAACTCTAGAAACATCTTTTTCTGGTAAAGATTTGTTGGTGACACAATTAGCCGCAGGTAATGGCAATTCGCCGGGAAATGCTTATGTTTCGGCGGGTCTTTATAACTCATTTGGTGTGCCGTTCCTCGACCAAACCGCAGGGCAAAATGTGGGATTAAATGAAGTTATTATTCGGGAATTGTTTTATACTTTTCCGATCGGGAATAATTTCCGTGTCGTCTTTGGGCCCCGGATTAATTGGTATCGCTACTTTGACAATAATTTATTTAACTTTTTCTTGACGGGTACTACAAGTTTTAATTCTGGTGGTAGTACTATGTTAAACACAATTGACCGCGGTTCTGGTGTGGTGGCGCTTTGGGATATTAGCAAAAATGTTAAATTCCGGGCAGCTTATTTAGGAGAAAGCGATGAGTTTCTTCCTAGCGAATTTGGTTTTAATACGGCGGCAAATCCCGGTAAAGGTTTATTCGGTGCAACTAGTACGACAACGGCGGAGTTGCAGATTTCTCCGAGCGATCGATTTAACTTGAGACTAATTTATAATTACTCGAAAATTGACCCTAATGTTCCCATTTTCGATCAAAATGGTAAGTTGACTGGAATTGGGATTGGGAGTGCCACGGGGGAACCGATTTCTGGTGTGATAGATGATGGTTTTGGGGGGTCAGTTCATTATGGAATTGCTCACACTTTTGCGGCTAATTTTGATTGGTTAATTACGCGAAATTTTGGGATTTTTGGGCGTTATGCTTACGGAACTACGGAGGTTAATCCGAAAAATCCAGTTTTGTCTGATGGGAATGTTAATGCTCAATCTTTCCAAGTGGGAATTGGTTTTCCCGATCTAGGGAAAAAAGGTGCTTTGGCGGTGATTTCTTATTTAGTGCCGTTTGATGTTTTAGAGGGTCGGCGTTTCTTAGCCTCTGGTAGTGGGAATGGGGGTACTCAATATGAAATTGAGGCTTCTTACTTTCTGCCAATTACTAATAATATTTCTCTGATTCCGGCTTTTTATATAATTGGCAATCCGAATAATTTTGATGACAATCCTAATGTTTATGTCTGGAATTTACGCACTCAGTTTGTTTTTTAAATTCTGGACTTAATATTAGTAGGGTGCGTCAGAAAGTTAAATGTTGATGGTTTCAATTAACTTTGGGGTCTGACGCACCCTACAATTAATGAGTGATTACTAAATTTCGGATTCCCCAGAAGATTAAGTTGGGATCTACTTTGGTTTTTTTAGCAAGGTCGGGAAATAGAGTTTCTAAGTAGTTGAAAAGGAGGGTTCGATCGCCCCCTGTTAACACAACTTGTCCTTGGGGAAATTCGCGCCACCAAGCTTGCATATAGTTGGCAATTCCTGATAGTACTGTGTAAATTATGCCGCTTTGAATGGCTGACTTTGTGTCTAATGCCCAACGGTCAGGAAGTCGATCGGGTAGGGGAATTTCTGGTAATGCGGCTGTTCCCTGTGCTAACGATTTGATTTGTAATTTTAATCCGGGGAAAATTGCACCGCCTATAAGTTGGCGTTGTTCGTCTGCGCCTGTCAAAGTGAGAGCGGTACCACCGTCAATTACTAATATAGGCCAGCCGGAAGTGACTCCTCCGCCTAAAACTGCTAAGGCGCGATCGATCCCTAAACTCGAATAAATCCCTTTCAGGGGAATTTGATCGCGGTTAACTATCTTGACGTTAGGGAAATTTTGCCAAAACAATGTTTCCGAGGGAATTACCGAAGCGATGTAGAGGGGGAGTTTTTTCCATTCTCCAGAAGCTAATCTTTCGTCGCCAGCACCCAAATGCTCTGTATCCCAAGCTTCAACAAGTTTTGCGCCGCTAAATTTAGCCCAGTGTAATCGGGAATTGCCGATCGTCAAGGCTAACCAAGGATTGTGTTTTTTGTCGTTCTGCCGTTTCACTGTTTTATGTTTTTTAACTGAGTGATAGGTTTTTTAATAAATCTTTAAACTTTAATCATGTAAGAATAAAGTCAGATGAATTTTCTCCGGGTTGGCAGGAAGGAGGCTAGATATGGTATTGCTCACTGAGAAAACCCAAAAGCGGTTGACTATCCAGACGCAGGACATTGCGCCTGAGACGAAGGCGATTCGGTCGTTGGATTGGGATCGCGATCGCTTTGACATTGAATTTGGTCTGCAAAATGGCACTACTTACAATTCCTTTTTAATTCAAGGTGAGCAAACTGCCTTGGTGGATACTTCCCACGAGAAATTCCGCCAGTTATATCTGGACACTCTGAAAAGCTCGATCGACCCAGCGAAGATTGACTATCTAATTATCAGTCACACTGAGCCAGACCACAGCGGGTTAGTCAAGGATATTTTACAACTAGCGCCGAACATTACAGTAGTTGGCTCGAAAGTGGCAATTCAATTTTTGGAAAATTTAGTTCATCAACCATTTGAACGGCGCATTGTCAAAAATGGTGACAAGTTAGATTTGGGTAACGGTCATGAATTGGAATTTGTGATTGCTCCTAATTTACATTGGCCTGATACTATTTTCTCTTTTGACCACAAGACGCAAATTCTTTACACTTGCGATGCTTTTGGAATGCACTATTGTTCTGATAGCTTGTTTGATGAAGATTTGGTAGTAATTGAAGAGGATTTTAAATATTACTACGATTGTTTGATGGGGCCAAATGCTCGATCGGTTCTCTCTGCATTGAAGCGAATGGGAGAGTTACCAGAAATTACAACTGTCGCTACAGGTCACGGTCCGTTATTATTTCACCATGTTAAAGAATTAACTGGTCGCTATCGGAAATGGAGTCAAGAACAAACTAAAGCCGAAACAAATGTGGCGGTGTTTTATGTTTCTGATTATGGCTTTAGCGATCGCCTTTCCCAAACTATTGCTCACGGGATCATTAAAACTGGTGTAGCGGTAGAAATGATGGATCTAAAATCAGCAGATCCCCAAGAAATTACCGAGTTAGTTAGCAATGCTTCGGGTATTGTAATTGGAATGCCACCTTTGTCAAATGCTAATGTGGCGCAAGCTGGCTTAAGTACAATTTTGGCAGCGGCAAAAGCGAAACAAAGTTTTGGTTTGTTTGAGTCTGGTGGCGGCGAGGATGAGTCAGTTTATCCGCTACGAAATAAGTTCAAAGAGTCAGGTTTAATTGAAGCTTTTCCACCAATTCGAGTTACGGAAAATCCCTCGGAAGGAACTTACCAACTCTGTGAAGAAGCGGGGACAGATTTAGGGCAGTTTTTGAGTCGCGATCGCAGTATTAAGCAAATGAAATCGCTGGATAGTGATTTAGATAAAGCTTTAGGAAGAATTAGCGGTGGACTCTATATTATTACTGCGAAAAAAGGCGATGTAGCTAGCGCGATGCTGGCTTCTTGGGTAGTACAAGCTAGTTTCAAACCTTTGGGTGTTACGATTGCGGTGGCTAAGGATCGGGCGATCGAATCTTTGATGCACACCGGAGATAAATTCGTTTTAAATGTGTTGGAAGAAGGCAATTATCAAGCGTTAATGAAACACTTCTTAAAGCGTTTTGCTCCAGGTGCCGATCGCTTTGCTGGGGTGAAAACTCAATCAGCAGAAAATGGTTGCCCAATTTTAACCGATGCACTCGCTTATATAGAATGCCAAGTAGTTAGTCGGATGGAATGCAGCGATCATTATGTTGTTTATGCAACTGTGGAAAGTGGCAGAGTTAGTAAAACTGATTCTCTCACCGCAGTTCACCACAGAAAAGTAGGAAATCACTACTAATTGTTGATTGATTGCTATTTTTTAGGGGTAGGTTTTTACCTACCTCTTTATTGCTATTAAGGCTGATTCTGAATTGATGAAAAAGATTAGCAATCCTGATAGAAAACAGCTTAACTTATAACTTAATTAAAGCTATGCTGAAACTATCAAGTTAGAGGATGAAGAAATGTACAAGTTATTAAAGAATCAGTCAACTAGTGGTGGATGGTTAAATAAGGCGGGAATTGTCCGTTTTTTAGAAACAATTCAAGATTTGTTAATTATTTCTCTTTGCATTGGCTTGTTTAGTTTAATGGCAATTCAGCTAAGAGCAATGTTTTTTGAATTGCTTCCACCGCTAAATTTCAAAGTAGTAACATCGGATATTCTTTTCTTGCTAATCTTGGTGGAGTTGTTCCGGCTTTTGATTATTTATTTACAGGAACAACGAGTATCGATCGGCGTTGCAGTTGAAGTTTCGATCGTATCTGTTTTAAGAGAAGCGTTAGTCAGAGGAGTTTTAGAAGCACATTGGACACAAATTTTATCGGCTTGCGCTTTCTTGATAGTTATGGCATTACTGCTCATAGTCAGAGCATGGCTACCACCAACATTTAATGGAATCGATCCCGAAAAAATGGTTTCTTTAAGACATAAAGGCAAAGAAACTTATGAATCTTCTCTCACAACTGAAAAATCACCGGAAGATTCTATAATTGCTGCTAATATGTTAGAAAGTAATGTCAATGGAGTGAGTAAACATCACTAAAGAAGATCTGCCATTTTTGAGAGATCGTCAAGTTTTGTACTTCAGTTAAATATTCCCGGAAACCTTTATCAAATACAAAAAAACTATGATCCAAGCAACTAAGAAAAGAGATGTACAAGTTTTACCGATCGGCTTAGACACAGTAGTAATGCGATCGCGCACTTGGGATCGGTTAAAGTTTGAAATTGAATACGCTTTACAACGGGGAACAACAGCTAATTCCTACTTAATTCAAGGCGAAAAAAGCGTTTTAATTGACCCTCCTGGGGAATCTTTTACGGAAATTTTCTTAGCAGCTTTACAGCGATACATCGATCCAAAAAGTTTAGATTATGTAATTTTGGGTCACGTAAATCCGAATCGCGCCGTGTCTTTAAAAGCTTTGTTGGAATTAGCGCCGCAAATTACTTTTGTTTGTTCTAATCCGGGTGCGATCGCTCTGAGAACTGCTTTTCCTGAACAGGAATTAAACATTTTAGTAGTGAAGGGAGAAGAAAGTTTAGATGTTGGTAAAGATCATCATTTAGAATTTATTGCTACACCTAGTCCTCGTTGGCCCGATCAACTTTGTACTTACGATCCAAAAACAAAGATTCTCTTCACTGACAAACTTTTTGGAGCGCATATTTGCGGCGATCAAGTATTTGATGAAGGTTGGACTATTTTCCAAGAAGATCGCCGTTATTATTTCGATTGTTTAATGGCTCCCCATGCACGACAAGTGGAAACAGCCTTGGAAAAGTTAGCACCATTTAACGTCAAATTCTATGCCACAGGTCATGGCCCTTTAGTGCTTTATAGCTTAACAGATTTGACTAAATCTTACCGGGAATGGTGTCAGCAACAGAAGAATCAAGAAGCAAATGTGGCGCTTTTGTATGCTTCTGCTTATGGGAATACTGCTGCTTTGGCGCAAGCGATCGCTCGCGGAGTTACTAAATCTGGAGTCAGCGTTGAAACTATCAATTGTGAATTTTCTGAACCTACAGAAATTCAGGCTGCGATCGAAAAAGCCGATGGATTTATTATCGGTTCTCCCACATTAGGAGGTCACGCACCAACCCAAATTCAAACAGCTTTAGGAATAGTTTTATCCACCGCAGCAAAAACTAAATTAGCTGGCGTTTTTGGTTCTTTTGGGTGGAGTGGCGAAGCAATTGATTTAATTGAAGGTAAACTAAAAGACGCAGGTTATCGCTTTGGATTTGAACCAATTCGCGTTAAATTTAAACCCGAAGACAGCACATTACAATACTGCGAAGAAGCCGGAACTGACTTCGCTCAAGCGTTGAAAAAAGCCAAAAAAGTTCGCCCATTACGTCAACCTGTAGGGGACTCTCAAGCAGCGAGAACTGAACAAGCAGTAGGAAGAATTATCGGTTCTTTGTGTGTAGTTACTACCAAAAAAGGCGACTTAAAAAGCGGTATGTTAGCTTCTTGGGTTTCTCAAGCAACTTTTAACCCCCCAGGACTTACTGTAGCTGTTGCTAAAGATCGCGCCATAGAAACAATGACTCACATTGGTGATAAGTTCGTGTTGAATATTTTGGCAGAAGGGCGACAGTTACGGAAGCATTTCATGAAAAACTTTGCTCCCGGAGAAGACCGTTTTGCCGATATTGAAACTGAAGAAGCGAAAAATGGGGCTCCGATTTTAACTGGTGCTTTAGCTTATCTTGAATGTACTGTCCAAAATCGGATGGAATGCGGCGATCATTGGTTAGTTTATGCGACAGCAGATGAAGGAAAAGTGTTAACTCCTGATAGTGTTACTGCCGTTCATCATCGCAAGTCGGGGAGTTATTATTAATTATTAATTAGTAGGGTGCGTCAGAAATTTAAAGCTTGAGATTGTTGATGAGATTTCCGATCTGACGCACCCTACAACTGCCGTTCATCATCGCAAGTCAGGGAGTTATTATTAATTATTAATTAGTAGGGTGCGTCAGAAATTTAAAGCTTGAGATTGTTGATTGGATTTCCGATCTGACGCACCCTACAACTGCCGTTCATCATCGCAAGTCTGGAAGTTATTATTAATTATTAATTAGTAGAGTGCGTCAGAAATTTAAAGCTTGAGATTGTTGATTGGATTTCCGATCTGACGCACCCTACAACTGCCGTTCATCATCGCAAGTCGGGGAGTTATTATTAATTATTAATTAGTAGGGTGCGTCAGAAATTTAAAGCTTGAGATTGTTGATGAAATTTCCGATCTGACGCACCCTACAACTAAAGAATAGCGGGGGTATTTAAACCGGATTTGGGATGAATAACTGAAGAATAAATAATTATCGATCGCTAACTCACCCAATAGGATGAGTCAACAGCAGGAATTGTATCGGTTTCACTTGATAGTAAGTTAGTTAACAAGGCAAGTTCAGGGGTAAGCAATGACAGCTTGGAAAGTGGGACAAAAACTAATTTGCGATCGCAAGGGTATCGAAGCTTATATTCTGGAAATGAACGAAACTCACTCAGGAATATATGCCACCCTTTATCACCCTAAACTCGGTTTTAGTATTTGCTGTAGTATAGAAATGTTAGTAGCCTCTGGTTGGAAGCTATCAACCAGAAATTTATCTTAGAGCTAACTAACTGCTAATTAAAGCTTAAGAGAAACTCCGGTCAAATTCTTTTCTCCAAATATTGACCAATCATCAATTGTTCCCCAGCACGAGAAATAATTGATTGTCTGGTGCGGTAATTTTTCCCAACTAATTTTAACTCTTCTTCAAAGACAGAATCATTGTATTCAGTTCGTAAACATAAAGTTTGTGGATTAGAAAAATAATACTTTGCTGTCACAGGTTTTGGGGTGGCGAAACCGCGATCGCGATATAAAATATTTCCTAAAGCACCAAACAAAGTTTCTCCTTTTGACTGCTTTTTCTGACTCACAGACTCCAGACTTTCCCAACTCACCTTTGCACCACAACTGAGAATCACTTCCTCACTTAAACCGTGCAATTGCGTTAACTCTCGCAGTTCTTTCCTGCCTTTTTCCAAAAATTCAACTGTCAGAATACTTACCATTTCTTTAGTTTGCACCTGTGGCAAAGTGTAATAGCGGCGTTCTGAGTGCCAAGTTCCCTCCGAATGTTGGAAAAACGCGGCGATTAGATCTTCTATTTGAGAAAGTTGTAGTAATGAGGTCACAGAATCTCGTCCTAGTACAAAGTAAACAGGAGCAAATGCCGTTGCTTGGCATCGCTTTACATTTCGTAATTAACTTAATATAGCGTAGAAATACTTATTGTTGCTCTAACTACAGAATAGTTAAACAACTGGGCATTTCTGGTACTACCAAGCTACACTCCCAAAACAAAAAATCCCTGACCCTAAACACTAATTTTATTTTGTTATTCAAATAAAATTATTCAATTAACACAAACTTACGAATCAAAGAATCTTTTTGGTGTTGGTGGGATGAGATCGTAGATTTAACAAATAGCTTCCAAGCTGGTAAAGATAACACGGCAGGAAAAGCGAGTTTGATGGCGATCGGAAATTTGCGTTGCTTAATCGCACTCCAACTATGACGCAATCGTAAATAATTGCGAATATTCTGAAACTCGGAGCAAGTAGAACATTTATCTTCGCCAATCAAAGTCGAAAGTTTTGTCCATACCCAGACATTTTTATCCAACTGCTTTTGTAACAAAAATTGCCGATCGTAACGGCTAAGTATGGCAGTAAATAAAAGTTGCCAAGCCGGAATAGAAAAAATAGCAGGTAAAGCAAAACTTAAAGCATCACTCAGTTTACGCTGTTTACCAGCAACCAAAGCCCAGTGTAATTTAAGATAATTACGAAAAGCTTGGATATTAGGAATATTCTCCTGATGCTTTTGATCGACTAAAGTGTAAATCTTTTCCTTAAGCTCGATATGAGTTTCTAGTCGCCTTTTTAGTGAAAATTTGTGATTATAACCACCAGGCCAAACCGTGCGATAAGCTAAACATTGATTAATGAAAATAGCATCACCAAACTGAGCAATTTTTACCCAAGAATCGATATCATCAAAATTAACATCTAACCGCGAATCCCAGCCGCCTGTTTTCAGAAAAGCATCACGATGAAAGGCTACTTGAATCGGAGTTCCAAAAGGAATTTGTTCAAGTAACATTCCATAGTGAATGTCTTCTTGAGGAATGTAAAAAACTTTACCGGGGCCTGTTTTGCGGGTGCGACTCAGTTCATTTTGGTTAACATCAACTTGTGCGGCTTGACAGGAACAAATTACAGCTTGGGGACGGAGTGCGATCGCTTTTCCGATCTCCTCAACACAATTATTCGCCAAATAATCATCATCATCTACAGGCTTAATCCAATCTCCCGTAGCCACTTTTACACCAGCATTAATCGTCGCCGCATGACCCATATTATGAGAGTTGCGGTGATAAACTAAACGATTATCTCCCTTCGCAGAAAGCTCTTCCTGCAAATTACAGAGATATGCTTCTGTACCATCAGAGGAACAATCATCAGCTACAACTATTTCACAGGGTACAGTTTGAGCCAAGGCAGAAGCAATTGAGCGTCTTAACAAAGACAGACGATTGTAAGTAGTAATAACTATTGTGAATTTCATCTGGGTTTACCTGGCTAGCACCCTGTTAATTGGCTAATTATAGGAAAAAGCAACTAATGCTTTATTTTGCATTAGTATTACTGCTTATATTTTTCCCCGTCAACCCTCTAAAATTATAATCCCCTCAAAATTGAAAAAAATTAACGATCGAAATATTAAGTTTTTTACCAACTTATTAAATTAAATACTGAAATGATTAATCTCAAATACCTCTGGTGTAAAACTCCCATGTAATCCGTAAGGAACGTGATGTTTTAAATGTAACCGAGCTACTGGTTTTTGATGTAAATTGCGAGCATCTAAAATTACTAGATCCGATCGATGATGTGCCGAATCATACACTAAAGTCATCAACCAACCATCATCCTCATTAACGGCATCAGTAGCCGGAACAAATACAGGTTCACTGACAAAACCCTCTGGTGCAGCACTCCAAAGCTGCCTTTCTCCCGAAACTTGGTCAATTTTTAAAATTGCCTGAAGCGGCGCATTCCCCGAAGCTGCATGAGCCGCGCCAAGATACAAATAACGATGAAGTCTACCGACTTTTGCCGGATGCACCCAAGGAAATTCGCAACAGCGACTTTCTAACATTTCTCGCCGTACAGTTTGCTCATTCAAATTAACCACAAACCGCCAAAGTTGTCCCGGAGAAAGCGCATCAAAATCCGTTTCCTGGTAATCGGAATTCGGATCGACTGTAGGCAAAGATTCATAGCAAACTGAATCAATATAAATTTCATTATCCTGCTCGAAAGCATTCGCATGGTGGAAAACAAAACCTGACTGAGTTTCTAAAATCTTTACTTCTGAAATAGAAGTATTAGCATGACGGGGAATGATAATAATGCGTGTTGGTTCTTTGGGATTAAATTTGATAGATTGACCTGCACCTTGCCAACCAAATACAAAAGGTAAAGGATTAAAAGCTACAGGATTTTGAAATAAAATACAGTAGTTTGGGGTAATCACGAAATCGTGAATAAAGGCAAAACCAGGAACAGAATGAGCATGACGCTGGACAATTTTACCAGACTCATCTAACTCGTAAATAGTAATAGTAGTAGAAAGTCCTGGCTTAATAGAAAAATTCACTAATCTAGGTTTACCATCATCCCATTCGCAATTAGGATCGAGGCGGGGATGAGCAGCAAAAGCATCTCCTTCTTTTAAAACGCGATCGAAATATTCCATTCCCAAAGTCGCCAAATTATTTGGGTTGAGGAGATGAGGTTCAGCCGCCTCCCAAAGTGCAAGAAGTTTTTTACCCCAGTAAATTACATTAGTATTGGCGATATTTTTTACTTTTAAATCAAAAGCATTAGCTAACCAACCCCCAGGTTTTTGAGTGCCAAAAACGCCACGATAGAGAATTTTTCCGGCTTTTTGTTCTTCGAGAAAACCTTTAGTTCTTACAAAACGATTTTGAAAGTAAGCTTTGCCATTGGTAAAAGTAAAAGCACAAATCATACCATCACCATCAAAAGGATGATGTAACTTTTGACCGTTAATATCTAATAAACCGGGGCCATTACGAAATAAAGTACCTTGGAGATTGGGGGGAATTTCACCTTCGATATCATCAATCCAGTAATTAAATTCTTGTTTCAGGGATTGATAACCTTTTTGCCATTTTTGGCGATCGTAACATTTAGCTGGAACTGTAGATGCGTGTTCGTAAAGTTGGAAGTTTTGCATATTCAGTAGTTGTTAATCTGGTAAAGTGTGTCAAACAAAATAATTTTTGGCTTTTAGAAAATGTAGAGACGTTGTATACAACGTCTCTACATTTTCTACTTAATCTGCCGTTTTTTCTGCTTCCCTTAAAAAGGATTGAGGTACTAACTCTGACATTAAATCAGGTAGAAAAGCTTGTGCTAAATGTTTAGAAGCAGTAGAATCAAGTTCCAAAGCGGGGACTGGTTGAAGATGTTGCTCAGAGATTTCTGCTTGAGGATCGCCTTTAGGCAACCAATTTATAAAAGGCAAAGGGATAAGAGTGCTTAAGTTAGCAATTACGACTAATATCCAAAGAGATTGAAAATTATGTTCTGTAATTCCCAGCCAGTGCATTAATAAAGCGCCAAACTCATAAGAGAGTAAATGTGCTAAATTTGTCACTGACATAAGTAGTGCAAATAAAGTCGCTTCTACACCGGGAGGACAAAGCCTTGCCGCCAAAACTAACACTGGCATATAAGCGATTTGTCCCATAACAGTGAGAATTAAACTATCTCCCAAACTAAACCAATGGTCGTCAATTCCCAAAGCGCGGTTTGTGTGAGTAACTAGTAACAGCATTGTCATTCCCAACGCCGCAGACAACACCGTTGTCCAAGCAAAAAAGGTGCGGAAAGGAACATTCTTAAAGAATCTTTGAAACAGCCAAACTGCTACCAAAGAAGCAACACTAGTTACTAAACGAACTCTGCCTAAAAATTCCGGTTGAAATCCTAATTCATTAGTAGTAAAGAAGAAAAATGCTGCATCAGCGGTAGGCGTACATTGCCAGAGAAATAAAAATGCGGTGGGCAACCAAATCGCTTTTTGAGTAACAGCTTTTTTTAATTGTTTAACTTGTTGCCAAGCTGTAGAAAGATCGGGTTTTTCGATAATTGGCGATTCAGCAATTAACCAAGCGACCATTGATACAATTAAAGGAAAAGTTGCGGTAATAGCAAATACAGTACGGTTGCTGAAATGTTCTAATAAAAAGCCGCTAAAGTAGGCAGTAATTAAACCGCCCAATGCGGAAGTGCCCCAAGAAAGAGATTGTAAAGATCCGGCATGACTAATTGATTCTCCTCTGGCTCTTTCTACGACTAAGGAATCTACAATTACGTCACTTATGGCAACTGATAGGGAGGAGAGAGCGATCGCCACTGTCGCCGCCCAAACACTATGCACCACTGTCGCCAAACCAATCCAAGCCGCAGATCCCAAAAACCCAGAGAGAATTAAATAAGGTCGCCGTCGATAACCCAAAATTGGCAACCCATCAGAAATAAAGCCAAATAAAGGTTTAACCATCCAGGGTAAAGCCGAAATCCCCATCAAAGCCGACACTTCAGCTGGGCTAAGTGCCAACTCATCTTTGAGGAAAAAGCTCACAGCTAGGCGTGCCAACCCTAAAATACCCTGAACGAAGTACACCGATAAAATGGCTACTAACTCAGGAGTGAGTCTTTTACCAAATAAAGTTAAATTTGTCAAGGAATTTTTCAGCTTGGAGAAGCCAGAGGAGGAAACCACCATTAGTAAATAATCGTTAAGAATTATGACTTTTATAACACATTAGCTCTGGCGGCTGAAGTCTGCCTATGGGTGGAAGGGTGCTTTTAGGTTGGTAATTTTCTGAAAATTGCCTGATTCCTGCTAATCTTGGAAATAGTCAAAAATGACGAATTAAGGTGCTAAATTACGTAATAATTTGATGTTATTTCTTGACTATTTTCCCGACAATTGTCCACCTATAACTGCACAACCAGCATTGGGTAGAGTTTATTACCTGGTTAAGAATGATCCACCCACCCCAGAAGATTTTTTTTCAAAGCGCCAAAAAAATGAAACGCGAACAGCAATGTTGGGAAGAAACAAGTTTAGAACATCTCCGAAAACGAGGTATTCATACAGGTTTAACAGACTATCTTCATGAGATCGAGCAACGTTTAACTCCCATCATTGGAGCCGAGTAAAAATCCTAAAATCTCTCTCAATACTTCTCGGTTAAGCATTTTTTGCCTTTGTAGGGGCGAAGCATTCGGACAGAAAATCTAGGGTTTGAGTCATAAATTGTCGCCCGAATGCTTCGCCCCTACTCTTAACCGAGCAGTATTGAAATCTCTCTAATCTCTTCTCTGCGTCTGGAGCGGTTTCTTCCTTCGCGCTCTTCGCGTCTTTGCGGTTCAAAAAAAATCTTATAAAACCCCTTTAGAACTAGGAATACTCCCCAAACGACGAGGATCGAATTCCACAGCCATTCGCATTGCTCTAGCAAAAGCCTTAAAAGTTGCCTCAATAATATGATGAGAATTAATTCCGTCTAATTGACGAATATGTAAAGTCATTTGGGAATGATTTACCAAGGCGACAAAAAATTCTCTAACTAACTGAGTATCGTAAGTTCCTACACGCTGGGTTGGTATTTCCAAACCATAACTTAAATGAGGTCTTCCCGAAAAATCCAAAGCTACTTGAATTAAAGCTTCATCGAGAGGTGCGAGGAAATTACCAAAACGGACAATGCCTTTGCGATCGCCTAAAGCCTTCCCCAACGCCTGACCCAAAGTAATTCCTACATCCTCATTTGTGTGGTGATCGTCTATTTCCAAATCACCCGTTGCTTGCACATCCAAATCTATCAATCCATGCGAAGAAATTTGGTGCATCATGTGATCTAAAAACGGAATTCCGGTTTTGGAAATACAGACACCTGTACCATCCAAATTAATAGTTACCTGCACATCTGTTTCGCCCGTCGTCCGTCTGACAGTTGCCATACGTGCGGGGGTAGTTTGTTCTGGATGTTCGTGAGAAAGAACTTGGCGATCGCTAATTTGCATAACCTAATTTCAAATCACTAAATTAACTTAACCCATCCCCATGATTTCATAACCAGCATCCACATACAAAACTTGACCTGTGATGCCGCTAGCCAAATCACTAGATAGGAAAGCAGCTGCATTACCCACCTCAGTTTGGGTAACAGTTCGTTTTAACGGTGCCACTTCCTCAACATGGTGAATCATATCTAAAATTCCCCCAACTGCCGAAGAAGCTAAAGTCCGAATTGGCCCTGCCGAAATCGCATTTACCCGAATATTTTGCGAGCCTAATTCTGCGGCTAAGTAACGAACATTCATTTCCAAAGCTGCTTTAGCGATCCCCATAACATTATAGTTAGGAACCACTCTGACACCGCCTAAATATGATAGCGTGATAATGCTACCACCTTCCGTCATCAAAGGTTTAGCTGCCCCACTCAACTGAATCAGCGAATAAGCACTGATTTCTAAAGCCAAGTTAAAGCCTTCTCTAGTGGTTTGGCTAAAATCCCCTGATAAATCATCTTTTTTGGCAAAAGCCAAACAGTGAATTAAAATGTCCAGCTTACCCCATTTTTCGCGGATTGTTTCAAATGTGGACTGGATTTGGGCTTCATTTTGGACATCGCATGGTAAAAACAAACTGGGATTGAGTGGTTCGACCAACTCAGCTACTTTTTTTTCCATGCGACCCTTTTCATCAGGCAGGTAGGTGATGCCAAGGTTGGCTCCAGCTTGATGAAGCTGTTGGGCAATGCCCCAAGCAATCGAGCGATTGTTGGCAATGCCAGTTACAAGTGCGTTTTTTCCGGTTAAATTTAGCATAGTCGTTAATTATATCTGAGAGTTGCCCCGGAAACAGTGCCGAAATTCCCCTATTCTGGCTAAAATTACAGGTAATTTGGCAATAATGTGTCTTAAAATACAGAAAAAATCCCCAAATACTTCAAATTTTGCCATAGTTTCTTGAGTTGAACCGCAAGAAATTCACTCTCTTTTCAGGCCGAGAAATTTCTGTAAACATTAAGGAGCTAAAATGCAATTATGTAAGTAGGTAATATGTGTTATATTGCACAGGAAATTTCTCTATCTCCGACTCGATTGGCAAAAATTATGAAAGTGCGGCAGTGCAGAATAGTCAAAAACACAAACATCAAATAAACTAACATCTTGACCCAAGAGCAAAAATTCATCAGCTAGCTTTGGGAAATTGAGATGGTAGGAGTTATTACTAAGGTTAATTGCCAAGAATTAAATATGTTTCTTGGGTGTCGGTGAGGGTAAAAAAACATGGTCGTTTTAGACGATAGACCGCTAGCATCTGTATTTCGGCAAATAGGAGGTGGTGCGTTTCCACCAGTTGTAGAAACCTTTGAAAGGGGAAAGACCATTTTCTTTCCTGGAGATCCCGCAGAAAGGGTATATTTTCTCCTCAAAGGTGCAGTAAAACTTTCGCGAGTTTACGAAGCTGGAGAAGAAATTACAGTCGCCTTACTGCGCGAAAATAGTGTGTTTGGAGTATTATCTCTGATTACAGGTAATCGCTCCGATCGCTTTTATCATGCGGTAGCTTTTACACCAGCAGAATTGCTCTCAGCACCAATCGATCAAGTAGAACAAGCACTGAAAGATAACCCAGAGTTAGCAATGTTAATGCTGCGTGGCTTATCTTCGCGGATTCTGCAAACAGAAATGATGATTGAAACCTTAGCTCATAGAGATATGGGTTCTAGATTGGTTAGTTTTCTGTTAATTCTTTGCCGCGATTTTGGCGTTTCTGGTCAAGATGGGATTACTATAGATCTAAAGCTATCCCATCAGGCGATCGCTGAAGCCATCGGTTCCACTCGCGTAACGGTAACTCGTTTGCTAGGGGATCTTAGGCAGGAAAAAATGATCTCCATCCACAAGAAAAAGATTACTGTCCATAACCCAGTAGCGTTAAGCCAACAGTTTACCTAATTTGCGGATTGACAGTAATCTCAACTACTTCTCTTCGGAGAAGAGGAAAGCTTAAATAGGTGTAAATTTATTCAATCTATTTAAGTTACTAACTTCAATATTAGTTAGGGTGTGAGATAGTCTGGATATGGAGCTAATTTAGCTGAATATGACCACCGGGTTAATTCTGATCGCAGCAGTTTTGGTGTTGGGAGGCGTGATCGCATCGGTGGGCGATCGGATTGGTACGAAAGTGGGCAAAGCCAGACTCAGCTTGTTCAATTTACGACCAAAGAACACAGCGGTGTTGATCACCCTCCTGACAGGTAGTTTAATTTCCGGTTCGACACTGGCAATTCTATTCGCCGCCAGTGACCAATTACGCACGGGTGTTTTTCGCTTAGAGTCAATTCAAAGAAATCTCAAAAGCGCCCGCCAAGAAGTTGAGAAAACCAAAGGGGAAAAACTACTCGTAGAAGCGCAGAAATTTCAAGTAGAAAGAGAAAAAAATCAAGTTGAAAATGAGTTAGCCCAAGCGAAAGCAGAACAAGCAGCCGCACAAAAACGCTTAGATGAAACAAATCAAGCGTTACAGATGGCATTGGCAAAACTTTCGGAAGCAGTAGCTAAACAAGCTGGTACGCAAACGCAATTAAATCGAACTCAAGCCCAACTGAGTGAAACTCAAGGGCAATTAAGTCAAACTCAGGAACAGTTAAAAGTAGTTTCGCAGCAAACCGAAAATTTACGCGGAGAAATTACTAAACTGCAATCAGAAAGAAGGGAATTGATCGCCCAAAGGGATCAAGTGCAGCAGCAAATTACGCAATTAAAAGCTCAACTGGATCAAAGAGATGAAAAAATAGCGGCACGCGATCGCACAATTAGATTACAAGACCAACAAATTGCCGTTCGCGATACAGCGATAAATGAGCGCGATCAAAGAATTAGAACTCAGGATCGACGGATTTATCAAAGAGAACGCGAAATTGGGATTCGCGCTCAAAAAATGCAACAGCAAGACCAAATAATTGCTCAGCAAGAAAAGCGGTTAAAAGCCTTAGAAGAAAAACTGAATCAAAGCGAACAATTAATTGCTGAAAGGGAAAAGTTAATCAACGAAAAAGAGAACCAACTAAGTCAAAGAGGGAAACAATTAGACATACTGCAACAAGAAGTTGCCACCTTAGAGCAGTATTATCAGGATTATCAAGAATTACGTCAAGGAAACGTTAGATTACTCCGAGGTCAAGTATTAGCTTCAGGAGTGTTTCGGATTGTCGATCCGACAGCTGCTCGTTCAGTTGTAGATCAATTATTGACGCAAGCTAATCGATCGGCTATCCAACGCACTAAACCTGGAGAAAACAACTTTAAAGAACAAGTAATTGTAATTAGAGAAACAGAAGTCAACCAATTAATTGACCAAATAGATGATGGCAATGATTATGTAGTTCGGATTATTTCTGCTGGTAATTATGTCCTGGGAGAGTCGCCCGTGCAGGTGTTTGCTGATGTGGCTCCGAATCGCGTGATTTTTCAAGCTGGGGAAGTATTAGCAGCAACTTCTGCCGATCCCGCAAAAATGACAGAAGAACAACTACGCCAGCGAATCGAATTGTTGATTGCTGCTTCTCAGTATCGCGCCCGACGTGCCGGAATAGTCGCTAATACGATGCAAATCGGAGACGATCGCATTGAAACCTTAACCCGCTTTTTGGAGCAACTAAAAAAATCAAAAGAACCCTTAGATGTCCAAGTAGTAGCATCAGATACTACTTACACTGCTGGGCCAGTCAGAATGGATTTAGTCGCAATTCAAGGCGGACAGGTGGTTTTTAGAACCTCGCCAACAGGGTAAGGGGACAGAGGAGAGGAATTTTCTGCGGGATCTGTAGAGGTTAATCTAAAATTTAAAATCTAAAATCTAAAATTGACTCATGTTTTCTCCTGATAGTCCTAATCCTGACTTTAAGGGATCGCCCAAACAGCCTGTGATTTTGGGTTTCGATCCAGGGCGGCAAAAATGTGGTTTAGCGGTGATGGCAGTCGATCGCAAATTACACTACCACGAAGTTGTGACTGCGGAAAAAGCGATCGCTACCATTCAAGAATTAAGGCAAGTTTATCCGATTTCTGTGTTAGTCATGGGGGATCAAACTACCGCTAAAAGTTGGAAAAAACAACTCAATCAAGAACTGCCAGAACCTCTGCGAATTATCTTGGTGGATGAGCGATATAGTACTTTAGAGGCACGCGATCGCTATTGGCAAATGTACCCACCCAAAGGGCTTTACAAGTTAATTCCCCAAGGAATGCGACCTGTACCCCGTCCCATAGATGATATTGTCGCCATTCTACTGATCGAAAGATATTTAGGACGTTTAGTCAGCTATTAACTCAAAACGCCAGACTTTCCACTGTTCCCTATTTCCTGTTTCTTTAAAACTTCGCCCGAATAGTGAAAGCATAATCACCACCAGGCTCTAATTGATAATCAGACTGTTCCAGAAACCTACCCAAAGGCTCGATAATTAAAGCACGTCCTAGAGTAGGTTGAACAGATAACTTGCCTTGTTTAAAAGACCATTGGAAGTGCCACTCATAATCGTCGGCTCTCACTTCCCCAACAATTTTGCCCTGTAGCCAACAAAGTTCGGTAATGCGGACAAAGGCTGTGGTTTCTGGTAGACGTTTTGCGCTCACGATTTCAGGACAATCTACTTTAACACTCTTTTCTCATGTTAAACGGATGGCAATTTGAGTCAATCTTACTAGGATCAAAATATATACCCACGCTCACCCTGTAATTGACCGGAGGATGCACTTTGACTACTTTTTCTGGGTCACAAAAAAGTTTACAAAATGATTCCGCAAATTCCCCAGACCTGGAAAGGGAACTGGACAATGCTATTTTTAGCTTTACTGATATTCAAGAGGAACTAAATTATAAACAGGCGCAAACAGCCTTAAGAGAGATTGTTGCTAAATTAGACCTTTCGCCTCAAGAACAAGCCGGACTAGAGTCGGAAATTCATGATTTACAAAATATGCTGGACAAGTTAGAACGTTCAGTAGTGCAAATTGCCGTGTTTGGCATGGTAGGGCGAGGTAAATCTTCTTTGCTCAACGCTTTGTTAGGGGAAAAAGTGTTTGAAACTGGCCCTTTACATGGGGTAACTCGCAGTAGTCAAAGGGCGAATTGGGACTATTTTCAAGAAACTGTGGGTGAGGGGAATTCGCAAGTTTTGCGCGTGGCTTTACCGGGAAAAGGTAATTCCCAAGTAGAGTTAATTGATACTCCGGGATTAGATGAGGTAGATGGGGAAACTCGTGCTGCTTTGGCGCGAGATGTAGCAAAACAGGCTGATTTAATTTTATTTTTGATTGCTGGCGATATGACGAAAGTGGAACATAGTGCGCTTTCGGAATTACGATCGGCTGGTAAACCAATTTTATTAGTATTTAACAAAATAGATCAATATCCTGAAGTCGATCGCATGGCAATTTATCAGAAAATTCGTGACGATCGCGTGCGAGAATTACTCTCACCTGATGAAATTGTTATGGCTGCGGCTTCTCCTTTAGTCGCTCAAGCAATCCGGCGACAAGATGGTAGTTTAGGCGTACAAATGAAAGCCGGAGAACCGCAAATTGAGGAATTAAAATTAAAGATTTTAGAGATTTTGCATCGTGAAGGTAAGTCTTTAATTGCACTGAATTCCATGTTGTTTGCTGATGAAGTAAATGAGCAAGTATTACAGCGAAAAATGGCAATTCGGGAAAATAGTGCCAATCGAATTATTTGGAATGCTTCGGTGACAAAGGCAGTGGCGATCGCTCTAAATCCACTTACAGTAATAGACTTATTTAGTGGTGCGATCGTTGATGTCGCTTTGATTTTAACTTTGTCCAAACTTTACGGAATTCAAATGACGCAACAAGGAGCAGTATCTTTGTTAAAAAGAATTGCTCTTTGTATGGGTGGTTTAACTGCTAGTGAATTAGTGGCAAATTTGGGTTTAAGTTCTTTAAAAGGTTTGTTAGGTTTAAGCGCACCAGCAACCGGAGGTTTATCTTTAGGTGCTTATTTCTCGGTTGCATTAACTCAAGCAAGTGTGGCTGGTGTTTCTTCTTATGGAATTGGACAAGTTACCAAAGCTTATTTAGCAAATGGTGCTTCTTGGGGTCCCGATGGGCCAAAAGCTGTGGTAGACCAAATTTTATCTTCTTTGGATGAAGATTCAATTTTGAATCGTTTAAAAGATGAATTGCGGGCGAAATTATATAGTAGAATTTCACAGGAAACATAAAGACGATTAAAATCTACATTCCGCACAGGCAACTACAAAAATAAAGACCGCTTAATAATGATTTACTTGGAGCGAAAACATTTGTTATTAATCTTTCAAATATCTTCATGTTGCCTTAATTTTTCCGCGATGTGGTAATAATAAATCATACATTTTATCCGATGGTGAAACTCATGGAAACATTTATTGGAACCATCATTCTTTTTCCTAACACCTATGTTCCTAGAGGTTGGGCTGCTTGTAATGGTCAGGAATTATCAATCATGCAGAATCAAGCTTTATTTAGTATCTTAGGAACAACTTATGGAGGTAATGGCACAACAGCCTTTGCTCTACCTAATTTGCCTACTGTCAAAGATGTAGATGGAAAAGGAGAATCACAGTATATTATTTGTCTTTATGGCATTTATCCTCAGCGTGATTGGTAAGTGTAAGCCCTAAACAATTTATCCTAGATTCCGACACCCTAAAGATAATAAAGGGGTGCTTTTTCTACTTGGTAAAGCACCCTAATTTAACTATTCAAATTATTGAATAGAGTTAACTACAATTTCGGTGGTTCATTCTTTTTGCGTTTAAAGGTTTCTAACCAATCTCGAACTTGTTCGCCAGCGACATCACGACTACCTAATCCAAAGGCGATCGCAGCGGCTACGGCGATCGCACCAAGCAATAAACCAAAGGCTAAATTAACGATATCCGCAGCAATACCCATTTGTTGTAAAGCCATTGCTGAAACTAAGGTGATAATCGCAATTCGCGCCGCATTTCCCAGGATAACTGCTTGTTGATTCCCAGAACTGACGATCAAATTGAAAGCGAGATTTGCTAAATACAAACCGATCGCAAATATCACTAAACCAACCAAAATTTGTCCAGCGATCGCGACAATTCCGGTAACAATTGCGGTGAGGGCTGCAAATGCTAAAACTTCTACAGCTGCTACTGTAGCTAATAGCATGATCCCCACTAATACAATAATTCCGACGATTTCCGAAGGGGTTCTCGAAGCAGTAGTTTTTTCTTCGACTGTCGGTGGTTGAGGAATATCAGAAGGAGTTTCTGAGGGAGAGACAATTATTCTACTGCGAGTTTGTCTCGGCTGAGGTAAACCAATCCAGTTGAAAACATTGTTGAAGCCAATGCTGGTTAAAATACTGGTGACTACATCAGCTAAAAACTTACCGATTCCATAAGCTACCGCTAAGATAATTGCCGCTGTGAAAATTCGCGGAATTGCACTGAGAATATCATTGAGCATGGCGATCGCGGGAATCGAAATCGCACTAATTCTCAGAGCATTTAAAGCAGCGATCGCAACTGGAATTAAAATCAGTACGTAGACAATAGTACCAATAATCCAAGATAGAGATTTCCCAGTTGTCGCCGGATTAATTCCGAACTGAGAACCTAATCTATCCGTTCCCGCAGCTACTAACAAATTAGTTACAATTCGCCGGACAACTTGGGCAACTAACCAACCTGCTGCTGCAATCAAAATCGCTGCAAATATATTCGGCAATATTGCCAGAATATCATTGAGTAATCGCTGTACTGGTTGTAAAGTTCCCTCTAATTCTAATGTACTTAAAACCGCGGGAAGAAACAGTAAAAAGATAAACCAGTAAAGTGTATTACCAATAGTTTCACTGACGGAAAATTGGTTGCTTGTATCGTTAACCTCTTGGTTAAGTCGCTCATCTAATCGAACTGCTTGTAATGAGCGTGTCACTACCAATTTAACTATTGTTGCTATTACCCAAGCAATAGCTAACAGAATAGCTGCTCCTGCTAATTTCGGCAGGAAAGTAAAGATCTGATTGAGTAAGTTATTGAGTGGTTCGTAAACCGCTGTCAGCTGAAGTGCTTGTAAAAAAGCGACTAGAGCAAAGATGAAAATTATCCAAAATACTACATCAGAAATCCACTTTTCTACAGGTAGGCTTTCTGCGTCGGCTCGCCCTGTCACCCAAGAGGTAATCCTATTATCAATGCTAGTGCGATTTAGTAGTTTCTTGACTGCCCAAGCGATGATTACCGCTAATAGCCAGCCTAAAACTAAGAAGACGATCGCACCTAACAAATTGGGTAAAAATTGACCAATGTTAGAAGTGGTTCGCTGGACAACATCAACCGTATCATCTACGGGGTTAACGGTTCTTGTTACCTGCGCCACAATTTCATGAGGGAGGATCGGCACATTCAAATCTAAATGTGCTGTACTTTGCCAAATGCTATTCATAGTTTTTCTGATTTAATGTCAGAATTGTTGGTTAACATACCATAAAATCGACCTTGGCAAGCATAAATTCACGATTTTTACTTGTCATCTACCTTTATAGGTAAATTGCTTGTCCCCGAATTTACTTGAATAGATGGTAAATGATTTAACAAATTAACAAATCTTTGAAATTGCGAATTTTAGAAATTAGGTGAAATCAGCCTTTCGGGAAAGGCTTTTTAGTTACCCTACCGAAAAGTTAAAGTTTAATTAAGATAGATATAAAATCCTCTCAGTATACTAGGTAACTTATTTGCGGGATTTAATTTCACATTCCCGACCTAGTAAATTTTACTCAAAGAGCAAAATTGATTCCAAAAGTGCAAAACTTGTTTAATAATAAAGATTAAACGGAATCAAAGAGAATCAAGTTAAATTAAAAAGGATACCATTGAACGTGAAATCAGATTGGCAAGTTTTTGAACAATCAATTCAGATTAAAGCGAGCGCCACGGTAGTAGAACACTGTATTACCGATCGCGTCTTAATGCACCGCTGGTTAAATCCAGCTTTACGTTGCGATCCCGTAGGCGAGTGGAGTACAGAAATAGGTAGTCGCAGTCGATTTGTAATTCAAATTCCCGTTTTACAACCGACTTTAAACAGCAAAGTAGTGGAACGAGAACCCGGTTTAATTGTCTGGGAATTTACAGGTTTTTTCCAAGGACGCGATCGCTGGGAATGTCAACCTGTAAAGGAAGGTACGCTATTAGTTAATCGCTTTGAATTTACAATTGCTAATCCTTTGATTCGTTGGGGATTTAATACTTTTGCAGCCGCTTGGACAAAAGAAGATATGCAAGCACAACTAAGACGAATAAAATTAGTCGCTCAAGAACAAGCTCAAGGATTTAAATAGCTAATAAATTAAGGCAAATTTTCGCGAATCTGTGCTACTAATTGTCGAATAAAACTAGCATCTTCAGCATTAGGAACCTGGATCAAATAACTTTCTAAATCTTGACAAGCCGATGCTAAATCGCCAATTTGGTAATAGAGTAAACCGCGATCGCGCAATTCAGTCGCAGTCCCCGGAAATAGCAATAAAATCCGTTCAATACTTGCCAAAGCTTTCAGCCATTCCCCACGATTAAGATAAATCATCTTCAAATTCATCAGCATTCTTGACAAAAAACGTCGCGGAGTTACAGGTTCTAATAACCCCGGAGAAATAATTACAGGTTGCTGATAAATTTGACTTAATCTTTGTTCGCAATCTTGCTCAAATAAAATTTCCCCTCGATTAAAAGCATCCACATAAATTCCCACACCAGGAAAATCTGGACGAATTAAAAAATGACCTGGCATTCCAATACCTACCATCGGAAAATCGATGCGTTGAGCAATTTCCAAATAAACTAAAGAAAGACTAATGGGAATCCCAGTTTTCCGTTCAATTACTTGATTTAAATAACTATTACGTGGGTCATAATAATCATCACTATTACCAATAAAACCCAAATCCTCATAAAGATAATTATTAATACATTGAATAATCCGTAACGGATAAGGTTCGCTGGGTAAACGTTCCTCAACTTCACCTGCCATTGTATCCAAAGCATTAAGATATTCCTCTGGATTCATGTCAGAATACTCTTCCTGAGCAATATACAAAGCTGCTTTTGCCAGATTAATGTTTTTCTCAGCTTGATGAATCTCTCTGTAGAAATATTGTCGCGCCAGAGGAAAGTTCATTGAGTGAAAACCTAGTACTTTAGGAATTGCCTTGACGATCTCAAGATAAATATTACCTTGTAACCGATCAATTGACTTAATCTGTGCCTGAAAATCCAGGGAATTCTGAAAAAATGTCACATATTCACCTATTTTACCCTACAAGCTGGCAAATTAAAAAGTACGTTGTTAGCCTTTAGCACTGAAACGCAACAACGTACCGATAAAATCCGTTAAGGATTGTGACATTAGCGGAAGTTTTTCCGCTAAAGTTTACTATCCAACACGAGACAATGCTTGTTGGACTTCACGAATTTGCCGCAGAGTTTGTTGCGTAGCCTCTTCATCTCCAACTTGCCGGAACAAAGACAAAGCTTCTTGATAGGAATCCATAGCTTGTTGTTGGCGATTCAGATAACTGTAAGTTAAACCAATCATGTAGTAAGTAACCGCTTTACTTCTGGGCTGACTCAAGGAATTTTCAAGTTTTAAAGCTGTTTGAAAACTGTTTAATGCTTTTTCATATCCTTCTTGTCTCAGGTAAGCTACACCTAAATTACGGAGAACGATCGCTTCACTGCGAGGAGATTTTAATTGCCGAAAAAGAGCTAAAGATTGTTGATGATAATCCACAGCTTGTGCATAATTTTTTTGTTGGCGATAAACTACACCCAAATAATCTAAGTAGGAAGCTTCATTAAAGCGATCGTTCAACTTCCGGCTAATTACCAGCGCCTTTTCATAAGCAGTTTGCGCTTGGGGATAATCTTGCAAATCTTCGTAAATCATCGCCAATCTATAAAGAGTTAACATTTCTCCCTTGCTGTACCCAAGTTTTCGCATCATTTCTAAAACTTGAGTGAAACTTGCTAATGCTGCCGAAAATTGTTTTTGTTTGTACTGTTCTAATCCCTGTTCATACAATTGAATTGCTGCTTCTAACTTAGAATTATCTGCTTGCGCTTGCATTAGAGGGGTTTTGACAGTTGTAATTGCCGAAACTGGACTACCCAAAGCAATTACTAAGGTTAAGGGAATTAAGCTGAGATGTTTAAAATTAAATTTCATAGTCCTTAAGCCGAAGTCAGTTGAAGAAAGATTTTTTCCTGGTCTACTCCTCTATATGTCTGGGCGAAAAGGACTTATGCAGTTATGCTGGAAAAATTTTATCTTCGCCTCTACTCTTCACCGAGCAATATTGGGATAATTGCTTTTTAGCGTTTTCATCCACCTGCTGAAGCTAGGTGGCTCTCAACATTTCTTTTAGTAAGTTGACAGACTGGAATTTCCAACACAAATTTAGTACCATTTTCCGGCGTAGAATCACACCAAATCTTGCCGTTATGCTTTTCTGTAATAATTTGGTAGCTGATGGACAAACCCAAGCCCGTTCCTTTACCAGCTAACTTCGTTGTGAAGAAAGGATCGAAAATTCGCGACTTGACAGTTTCCGACATACCTAAACCATTGTCTGCGATCGTAATCCGTACCTGATTTTCCGGCATTAACTGAGTGGAAATCCAAATAGTACCGGGCTGTATTGGTTGATTGTCTTTCCGCTGTTGTTGTCTGCGTTCTTCGAGTGTATCAATAGCATTTACTAATAAATTCATAAATACCTGATTGAGTTGTCCGGGATAACATTCAACTAACGGCAAATGATTGTAATCCTTAACAACCTGAGCGATCGCAACTTCCGATTTTGCCTGGAGACGATGTTGCAAAATTAGCAATGTGTTATCGATGCCTTCATGCAGATCGACAGCTTTAAATTCAGATTCATCAAGGCGAGAAAAGTTGCGAAGAGATAAGACAATTTGCCGAATCCGATCGGTTCCAACTTTCATTGATTGCAGGATTTTAATTAGGTCTTTACTTATAAAATCGAGTTCTATATCATCTAGTAATTCTTGCAGGGTTGCAGGTGAATTTGGATAATGAGATTGATACGCCTCTATAACCCTAAGAAGATCTTGAATGTAGACATCAATATGGGAAATGTTGCCATGAATAAAATTGACAGGATTGTTAATTTCATGGGCAACTCCAGCAACGAGTTGACCTAAACTCGACATTTTTTCTGCTTGTACTAAATGGATTTGAGTATCTTTAAGCTCTTGAGTATAGGTAGCAATCCACTCAATTAATTGATTGAGAGCATTTGCCAGCGTACCCATCTCATCATTAGTAAAAACAGTAGCTCTCAAATTTGTGTTTCCATCACGAGTTACTTGTTGTGCCACGTTCCCAATAGATTCTAAAGGACGAGAGATAGCCCGACTGGTAAAAAATGCCAACAAGCTGGCAGCAATAACTGAAGCAATAAGACTAGCTAGCATGATTTGCATTCGCAAAATTTCAGCTTGCTGTTTAGCATTTTGAGCTATCAATATATCTTTATCTACTTCAACTGTTACCCGATCGATCCGATCTGCAAATTGAATAAGCTGAGCAAAACTACCACTTTTAACTAATTCCAAAATGTGTTGCTCCAGAAAATCTTTGTTATTTGATTCTTGAAATAACTGGCTTTTCTGTACTATCATTTCCAAATCTTGAGAGAATGTGGCTAAAGTCTTCTGGTATTCTTGCAACTGCGGATTAAAATTGATTACTGCTCTGGTTTTTGCCACCTCTAGTTGACTCACTAACATCTGAAGGTAGCTCACTCGGGCAAGCATCTTGTCACTTGCTTGTTGAAAAGCCTCGGAATTTTCCACAAAAGGTGCCAATTCTTTTGCAGGCCGATTTTTTAGAATTGTAACTTGTAAGTTATTCAGAAGCTTTTGTTCGTGATAAGTTGTAGTTAATTTTTTAGTTGCCTCCTCCTGATAGTGATTTCCTACCATCAATCCAGCCAATGCTCCGATTACTGGGATACTAACTGCCAGCGCATAGCCTAAAATAATCTTTGTTCTGACCATAAAAAAGCCCAATTTTCTAGATGTTTTTTGCAAGGTGTGGTGAGACGGGTACGATACCCTTGGATATTGATTGTGGTTATCTGATGAAGGAGGAATCATAGTTTCAACAGGTAAATTCTTTCTGTTTATATAGTTCCCACCGAGAGAACACAACTCTCAAAGAATGTTTCAAAGGGCTTTTTGTGTTTCTTTTCTTGGCTGCCTTGTGCCATACAACCAACAAACAATTGCTCTGTAACCTTCCCTAGTCTACGATTAAGGGTGATTGGCGCTATCTTTCCGGCTACCGATGGAATACTGGGAATTTCTGATTCAAAAACAAAACGATCGCTCTTGGCAATCCCTGAAATCACCGGAAGTTGAACTTCCTCCAGGCAGGTATCGTCTCGTAGTGCGTTCTAACCGTGCGGATACTGATATAGATATTCGGATCGTTCACCATTCAATTCACGAAAACCCACCGAAACGGAGGTTACAAAAGCGATCGCGTCGCATCAACTCCGAAGGGTTAATGGTGCTGATTCCTTTTACCGATCTCACTCCCGGAATTTGGGAGTTTCGCTGTTTGCCAGATTTATTTGAAGATTTAATGGGCGAACCTTGGCAAAAAAGTCTAAAATTAAATATTTTGCCCCCAGATCCGCAACCAGAAGCAGCGAATTACAGTTTTACGGGAGAAGAAACCCAAGGAAGAATTGGCGATTTAACCTTTTCTCATCAATCTAAAAATCCAGTTTCTAGTGTCAAGTCAGCAACTCCTGATTCTTACCCCTTACGCTTAACCCTCAAGCAGGAAACATACATGGCGCGTGCGGGACAGTCTATTACTTTATCAGGTTATTTGGAGCTACCAGATACAGAAGATCGGGAAACTGAAACAAAAGTAGCATTAACAGGAGAAATGCGAATTCGTCTGCGCGATCCCCAAAACGGACAAATTTTAGCAGAACGTCAGCAGCAAATTACAGAACAGGAAATCCCCTTTACTTTTGCTTGTAATATTCACATTCCCCCCCAAAGTAAAACCCATTTACTGCTAGGTGAAGTGACTATTTATGACCTGCCAGAAACAGCAAGTGATTCTCCTTTAGTTTTGGCAAGTAGATCTTTTAGTATTACCGGAAATTTGGACGATCTACTGAGTGCGATCGCTGATAATTTCCAAGAAACAGAAGTATTAGAACTATCCTCAAATCAATCTAAATCAGCAACTTTAGACCTGGGTACTTATAACCAAGCAATTACACCCACCAATCTTAATATTTCAAGTTTTCAACCCGGTGGTAAGCAAATTTTGCCCCCACAACTCTATCAACCAGACTTGGTAAGAAACCCGATTAAAAAGCTAGAATTGCCCAGCTTTGGTAATTTTGTCAATCCTATACCAGAACCAGAATTAATAACTGAAACAACTCCCGAAACCACAGAAACAGAAACAGAAACAGCATCATTAACAGAAGAAAATACTACTAACGAAACAGAAACAGAAACAGCAGAAATTGCCGACCAAGTTACTGTTGATGAGGAGACAGATACAACAGCGATCGAATCAAGTAATATTGATACAGCTTTTCAATCTTTAAAATTAGAAGAGCGTTTTTGGTCGCGGTTAAATGCGATCGCTGCCGATGCCGAATTATCCACTGAATTAAGCAAAGATCCGGTTTTTGAAGAATTTGAAGAAATAGAAGAAAAAACTGAAACTCCAGCTGCAATTTATACTGGCCCGGATGCTGAATTAGCCGCAATGGAGTTTGTCGTAGAGGAAGAAGAACCACCAGCACTTCTACCAGGAAAATCGGAAAATAGTCTGAGTTCGCTAGGGGAAAGTTCTGTTGATGAAACAGAAGCAGAAGCTTTACCAACACCAGAATTAGAAGTACCAGAAGGAGAATTAACCGCAGGACAACAAATTCGATTGCGAGTCAAAGTCCCCATGAGGCAACCTCGACTCGGCGTTAAGTTTTGGGTGGTAGATTTGCAAACGCGATCGCTCGTAGAAGGCCCACGTTGGTTAGGCGATTTTTATCTCGACGCTTGGGGAAACTTAGAAACCACTTTTCAAATGACAGTTCCCTTCGGTTGTTTAGAAATCCGCTTTGAAGCCATTTCCTCCGACATTTCCACCAAACAAGAAAGCCGTAAAGCCCAAATTAATCGCAGCGTCGTTCCCCCAGACTTACCTCAGTTCTCGGAAGACGATCTCAATACTCTTTGAAAGGCAGGGGGGCAGGGGGGCAGAGGGGCAGAGGGGCAGGGGGGCAGGGGGGCAGAGGGGCAGGGGGGCAGAGGGGCAGGGGGGCAGAGGAGCAGGGGGGCAGAGGGGCAGAGGGGCACAGGAGAATTTAAAACTTAAAACTCCCCAAACTCTTCCTAACTCAAAACTCAAAACTTTCCTAGTCCCCAGTCCCCAGTCCCCAGTCCCCAGTCCCCAGTCCCCAGATAAGTTGAAAAACCGCTTTTCCTAAAATTAGGAAAAGCGGTTTTTTGACAAACATCTAAATCTAAATTGAGACAATTCTTACAAAGAAGAACCTAAACCAGCGTAGGCACCATAAAAGAAAATGCCCACAACACCGATTACGCCTAAACCTGCTACAGTAGCAACAATCCACAAAGGAATTCTTCCACTTCCAGACATAGTATTACCTCCTCTTGAAACAGCAACAACTTTTAATTTTTGAAACCGAGTATCAGTGAAAATCAATTGACTACCAGTTAGTTAAAGAAATAACTGGAGAACAACAAACCGAGAACGAAAACCAAGAGCAAACCCAAATAAAGAGAAGTCCGGTTTAACTCAACTGGTTGATTATTAGGATTAGGGGTACGAGAAGGCATTAGTTTCTCCTAGCGTTGAATAAATTGCATAGCGGCGATCGCGCCCAGGAAGAAAACTGTAGGAACAGCCAGTGTATGTACAGCCAGCCATCTCACAGTAAAAATTGGATAAGAAACAGGTTGATTCGATGGAGTATTCATATTTCAAAACCAATGATGGAAAACTACTTACCAGAAAATTCTTGAATTTGGTCTTTCGCTTGATATCGATCGTTAATGATCGGCAATTCTTGACGAGTTTGAGTATAGTACTCATCAGGACGGGGAGTACCAAAAGCATCATAAGCTAACCCAGTGCTGACAAACAGCCAACCCGCGATGAACAACATCGGGATAGTAATGCTGTGAATTACCCAATAACGAATACTAGTAACAATGTCCGAAAACGGACGCTCTCCAGTAGTACCTGCCATTCTTCTTCCTCCGACAACAAGATCAAACCTTAAACAAATGATACGAAATATTAAACGTTCTCACAAGACAAGAGTAAGAATGTTTAAGCTGCGCCGACAATATTAGGATTGTATTTCAGCACTGTGCCATTCTGACCAATAATAAATCCTTGCTCTGGACTCAGAAACACGATTCGATAAAGATTAGAAGGTACATCTTCTACCTGA
Organism: Floridaenema fluviatile BLCC-F154; assembly: GCF_041929135.1. Taxonomy (NCBI): domain Bacteria; kingdom Bacillati; phylum Cyanobacteriota; class Cyanophyceae; order Aerosakkonematales; family Aerosakkonemataceae; genus Floridanema; species Floridanema fluviatile. The sequence goes on from NZ_JBHFNS010000070.1 coordinate 78,342, forward strand.
CGGTCTTTTTCCCAGGTTTTCCCAGCATCTAAGCTGCGAAGTAAATTCCCGCTACCGCCAGCTACCCAAACTTCTTCCGGGGTGCGAAAAGCTAAATCCAGCAAACCCCAGCTAGTAGAAAATTCGGGATAATCAGCATCTAACCATACTTCGGGATCTTCAGGGTCAGTAAATTGCAGTTGACCACCACGGGCTAACATCCACAATCTACCATCCCTAGTGAAACCCATGTTTTGCACTCGGCGGGAACTATTGCGGTTATGCTGAACCCAAGCACCTTGTCCTGGTTCCCAAGTAGAGTAAAAATTTCCCCTTGAGGAAACCGCCACATACTTACCATCAGGAGAACGGGAGATATTCCGCACCACACCGACAGCTTCAGCCACCATTGCTTTCCAGGTTTTACCACCATCATTTGTCCGGTAAATTGCGCCGACATCGGTGGTCATTTCCGCGGAGTCAGAGCCGAGAGCAAGTATGGTGTTAGGATTACCAGGGAGCTTTTCGCTTAAAGTAATCCTTGACCAAGATTGTCCTTCATCAGTAGTGTGTAGCAACAGTGAAGGTTGTCCAGCAATCCAGCCTTCTTTGCCAGAAAAACTGATTGAACTGAAACGGTACTTTTGCTCACCTAAATCTAAAATTTTTGGTTGCCAAGTTTTGCCACTATCAGTGCTTTCCAGCAAAGTGGTGTTACTTCCCACTATCCAGCCGTGATTTTTGTCGCTGGTAAAAGCAACATCCGACAGGTTGCTTTCTGTGGGTAAATAGAGGACTTCCCAAGGGTTGTCACTGACAGTCGGTACTTTACTACAAGCTACACAAAGGAGGACAACTGCTAGCAGCACTCCTAATTTTTGCAAATTTCTCAATAGCGATCGCATTTTTTCCCAATATTCTCTAAATCGTCTTGCTTACTTTTTCTGCCAGACTTTCTCATCTTCTAAAAATCAGTCAATTTTTTATCTTACGGCATCGAGGAGCTTAATTAGCTTGAGCCGAAATCCTGCCCAAGCCAAATCATTGTAATCCATACAGACTGAGGAAAAACAAAAAGGCCAGTGCCAAGCCACCAAAAATCAGGAGATTCTTTTGTGTGGGTGTAAGAGTATTGACACCTAAGCCGTAGCCGTAATTAGACTTAAATCCCGATGCAGTTCCTTTTGGCCCAATGTTTTGGAATGCAGATTGCCGCACGCCACAAACCGGACAGCGCCAATTTTCTGGCAATTGCTCAAAGGGAGTCCCCGCCGGAATATCGTTCTTGTTGTCTCCCTTTTCCGGCTCATAAACATAGCCGCAGGCGTTACACTCATATCGATCCAATGTATTCGGATCAACAGCTTGGTTGGTCATTGCTCACTTTGGATTATTAGAAAAGAAGGAGAAACCTTAAAATCTCTGTTACAGATTATGACATATTATTTCTTTCTGACCGAGAAGATGAGGAAATCTAGACTCCCCACTTCTTGAAGAAGTCGGTGATCTGGGTACTTATGGTTTTCATAAGCAAACTGAGGCATCCCGAAGAACGAATTATCTGTAAAAATAAGTAACAAATGTCCTTTTGCCAAAGTGGTAGCAACTAATTGTGTTTGTTCTTAGCGGCTATGAATATTTACTAGGCTTTCTAATCATTTGCAGCCTAGTCCCAGTTTTAGCTCTGACTGCATCGAAACTACTGCGCCCCAGCCGTCGCGGTCCAGAGCGTCGTACTACTTATGAATCAGGGATGGAACCAATTGGCGGAGCCTGGATTCAATTCAACATTCGCTACTATATGTTTGCCTTGGTCTTCGTGGTCTTTGATGTGGAGACGGTTTTTCTTTACCCTTGGGCTGTCGCCTTTAATCGTTTGGGACTTCTAGCCTTTATTGAAGCACTGATCTTTATTGCGATTTTAGTGGTTGCTTTGGTGTACGCATGGCGTAAAGGAGCCTTGGAATGGTCATGAATTCAAATCTCACAAATATAGATCCCAATTTTGAGCAACAGCTAAAAGAAAAGATTCTCAATCCAGTTGAGCGGACTTCTGTTACTCAAGAACTTTCCGAGAATGTCATTTTAACTACGGTTGATGACCTTTACAATTGGGCTAGGCTTTCGAGTCTTTGGCCTTTAATGTTTGGTACGGCTTGCTGCTTTATTGAATTTGCGGCGATGATTGGTTCTCGGTTTGACTTCGATCGCTTCGGTCTTGTCCCCCGTGCTACTCCTCGTCAAGCTGATTTAATTATTACCGCAGGTACGATTACCATGAAAATGGCTCCGGCTTTGGTTCGTTTGTACGAGCAAATGCCGGAACCTAAGTATGTAATCGCAATGGGTGCTTGTACAATTACGGGCGGAATGTTTAGCGTTGATTCTCCGACAGCTGTACGGGGTGTGGATAAGCTGATTCCGGTGGATGTTTATATCCCTGGCTGTCCTCCACGTCCTGAAGCGATTATGGATGCGATCGTCAAACTGCGGAAGAAAATTAGCAACGATTCCATACAGGAACGGGGAAAACTCACTCAAACTCACCGTTACTACAGCACCACTCACAAAATGAAAGCTGTACCAGTAATCTTAGATGGTAAGTATCTCCAATCCGATACTCGCTACAACCCACCAAAAGAATTGACTGAAGCTATGGGTATGCCTGTACCACCAGCCCTGAAAGCAACAGAAAAGGAGGTTTCCCGTGGCTGATGAATCTCAAACCCCAGAAAATTCAACTCTGGTAGAAGCAGGTAAAGTTTCTCGCTGGTTGACGGAAAATGGTTTTGCACATGAGTCTTTAGAACCAGATCCTCGCGGTATCGAAATCATTAAGGTGGAAGCTGATTTCTTGATTCCTTTGGCTACCGCTTTGTATGCTTACGGATTTAATTACCTTCAGTGTCAAGGTGGTTATGATGTGGGCCCTGGAGAAGAGTTGGTCAGTTTTTACAATCTGATTAAACTTAGTGATGATGCCGATCGCCCAGAAGAAGTAAGAATCAAGGTATTTTTGCCCAGAGAAAACCCCAAAGTGCCTTCAGTGTATTGGATTTGGGCAAGCGCCGACTGGCAAGAACGGGAAACTTACGATATGTACGGAATCGTTTACGAAGGACACCCGAATTTGAAGCGGTTATTAATGCCTGAAGATTGGGTAGGTTGGCCTTTACGTAAAGATTACGTCTCTCCTGAATTTTACGAGTTACAGGATGCTTACTAAAGCTGACCAAAATTTTCATTTCCCCCAAATTTGGGGGTTTTTTAATTTTTATCCTGGTTTATTGATTAACTGCGTAGAATATAACGACAGAATAAAGTATTAAACAGTTGTGCTAGCTTTAAACAAATAGCAGAGCTTTTCATATCCTTTTTGTATTTTCTCCATTGGTTCAGTGTAATGAATGGTAATTTAGCAACTTCTTTGGCAGCGGACATTATGATTGTGGATGATACGCCAGATAATATTCGTTTTTTATCTACTCTGCTGCAAGAACAAGGTTATAATGTGCGGAAGGCAATTAATGGGAAAATGGCTTTAACTGCAATTAGAACTGTTTTGCCTGACTTGGTTTTATTAGATATTAATATGCCGATGATGAATGGCTATGAAGTTTGTCAGGAATTAAAGCGTGATGAAAAAACTAAGTCAGTACCAATAATTTTTATTAGTGCTTTGGATGATGTAACTGATAAAGTGAAGGCTTTTCATTTGGGTTGTGTTGATTATATTACTAAACCTTTTCAAATTGAAGAGGTTTTGGCACGGATTGAGAATCAGTTGACGATCAAAAATTTACAAAATAAATTGCGATCGCAAAATACCGAACTGCAAAATGCCTTGGAAGAGCTAAAAACTGCCCAAGCTCAAATAATTCAAAAGGAAAAAATGCTCAGTTTAAGCCAGTTAGCTGCTGGCATGGCACATGAAGTTAATAATTCCATTGGTTTTATTGCGGGTAATATTGATTTTGCTCGTCAATATGTTCAAGATTTATTAGAGTTAATTAATATCTATCAACAAGAGTATCCTCAGCCAACTCCAACTGTCCAAACAGCACTGGCAGATATTGACCTAGAATTTATCGCTAAAGATGTAAAGAAAGTACTGAATTCTATGCAAACGGGAGCAGAAAGAATTTCGACCATTAATTTAGCGTTACGTATTTTTTCCCGCTTAAATGAATCAGATGTGAAACCTGTAAATTTACATCAAGGAATTGATAGTGCTTTGGTATTGTTACAGCAAAGACTTCGCCAAGAGGAACGAAATCGGGAAATTAAAGTAGAAAAGAACTATGGAAAATTACCAGTAATTACTTGTTATGCTAGTTTAATGAATCAAGTTTTTTTCAATCTTTTAAATAATGCGATCGATGCTTTAGAAGCTAAATGGGAAACAGCTGGTGATACATCTACACCAACAATCTTAATTATTACTGAATTAACCGATCGACAAACAGTAATTGTAAAAATTAAAGATAACGGCACAGGAATTCCTGAAAATATTAGACAACAGTTATTTAATCCATTTTTTACTACTAAACCAGTAGGCAAAGGCAGCGGATTAGGACTATTAACTAGTTATCAGATTGTAGTAGAAAAACATCAAGGTAACTTGACTTATCAATCTATATTAGGTGAGGGTACAGAGTTTATCCTCGAAATTCCAGTTAGTTTAAAAAAAATATCAGATAAAGCAACTGTAGAGTAAGGAATTTTATCAACAATTAGTGATATTAGTTACCAAGTTAGGCGAGCTAGTACTGAAATAAAAATTTTTTTAAAGCATTAAATACTTAACTTTACAAAATATTTGCAATTCCGGGCGAGGAAATTACAGAAAATATAGCTTGTGGGATACAGAATTAGATAAACTTAAAAAGTGAGCGTCTCAATCGCAAGCGAGGCAAAATTAATGACGGTTCACTCTTCCTTTGTGCCAATTACTGTTAATCCAATTAAATTTGGAACAGATGGTTGGCGAGGTGTAATAGCAGCAGATTTTACTTTTGAGCGCGTCGCTTTGGTAGCACCGATCGCGGCTCAAGTCCTAGCTAAAGAATATGGTAATCATACCAATAGTCGCACGGTAATAGTCGGTCACGATCGGCGTTTTATGGCAGAAACCTTTGCGCGTACAGCAGCAGAGGCGGTTCGTGCTATGGGATTTGATGTTTTATTGACCGAAACTTTTGCGCCGACTCCAGCTTTTAGTTGGGCGGCGAAAAAGTTTAATGCTTTGGGTGCGATCGTGCTCACAGCTAGCCATAATCCTGGCAGCTATTTAGGTTTAAAAGTCAAAGGTGCTTTTGGGGGATCGGTTTCTCCAGAAGTAACTAAGCAAATAGAAGCTTTGTTAGATGAGAAGTTGTCACCAGCAGCACAGCCGGGAAAATTAGAAATGTTTAATCCCTGGCCTAGCTATTGCGAAGGATTACGCAGTAAGGTAAATATTGACCAAATTTGTAGCGCAATTAAAGAAGGTAAATTAACAGTTTTTGCTGATGTAATGCACGGTGCCGCAGCTACAGGAATTGAACAAATTTTGGGCGTACCTGTCAAAGAAATTAACAGCGATCGCGATCCGTTATTTGAAGGTGGAGCACCGGAACCTTTACCTAAATATTTGAGCAAACTTTTCCAGGTAATGAAAGAATATCGCGCAAATAATCCTGATAGTTTATCAGTTGGTTTAGTGTTTGATGGAGATAGCGATCGCGTTGCTGCTGTGGATGGACAAGGCAACTTTTTAAGTTCTCAGGTATTAATTCCGATTTTAATTGAACATTTGGCAACTAAAAGAGGGATGAACGGCGAAGTAGTGAAAACTGTCAGCGGTTCGGATTTAATTCCCAAGGTAGCAGCACATTATCAACTGCCAATATTTGAAACTGCTGTTGGCTACAAATATATTGCCGATCGAATGTTGGAAACTTCCGTTTTACTCGGTGGAGAAGAATCTGGTGGTATTGGATATGGCACTCATATTCCTGAAAGAGATGCTTTGTTATCGGCTTTATATGTACTCGAAGCAGTGGTAGAATCGGGTAAAGATTTAAGCGAATTGTACCGAAATTTGCAGGAGAAAACTAATTTTAGTTCGGCTTACGATCGCATTGATTTACCTTTGGCTAGTATGGATGTCCGATCGCGTCTTTTGCAGCAATTACAAAATCAACCAGTTAAAGAAATTGCTGGTCAATCAGTAGTTGATTGCAATAAAATTGATGGCTATAAGTTCCGTTTAGCTGATGGTAGTTGGCTAATGATTCGCTTTAGTGGTACTGAACCAGTTTTGCGCTTATATTGTGAAGCTGCTAACCTTGATGAGGTACATAAAAGACTGAATTGGGCGAATGATTGGGCAAATTCCGTTTAGTTATTAATCGTTAGTCATTAGTCATTTATAAGTAGTTAGTTGCTCAACCAATGACTAATGACCAGTAACCAATAACCAATGACAAATGACTAATAACCAATGACAAATTTATTAGTAGTTGCTACAAGTAATCCCGGTAAGTTGTTAGAAATGCAAGCTTACTTAACAGATTTAGATTTAGAATTGCAACTTAAACCTGACGAATTAGAAATTGACGAAATCGGAGAAACTTTCAGCGAAAACGCTTGTTTGAAAGCATCGCAAGTGGCGAAAGCGATGGGAAAATGGGCGATCGCAGATGATTCTGGTTTAGAAGTAGCAGCTTTGGAAGGAGCACCCGGAATTTACTCGGCTCGCTATGGTAAAAGCGATCGAGATAGAATTGAAAGATTATTATTTGAATTAGGTAATGAGTTAAATCGAGAAGCTAGGTTTGTTTGTGCAATTGCGATCGCCCGCCCTGATGGTTCCATTGCATTAGAAACGGAAGGAATCTGTCCAGGAGAAATCTTGCATTCTCCACGAGGTAATAATGGGTTTGGTTACGATCCGGTTTTTTATGTTCCAGAAGAAGGTAAAACTTTTGCAGAAATGACTCCAGAAGTAAAAAAATCTGTAAGTCATCGGGGAAAAGCATTTAAAATCTTACTACCCAAGTTACAAAAATTAGATTTTAGATTTTAGATTTTAGATTTTAGATGGGTAATCCCAAATCTAAAATCCAAAATCTAAAAATTAAAATCCTTAGATTGCTTCTGTATTCTTTTCCCCTGTACGAATCCGAATTACTTGTTCTACAGGCGAAATGAAAATTTTGCCATCTCCAATTTCTCCAGTTCTAGCAGCGGCAATGATTTTATCAACTACCGTATCCACTTGATTGTCTTCAACCACAACCTCTACCTTGAGTTTTTGGAGAAATTCTACAGTGTACTCAGAACCGCGGTAACGTTCAGTCTGACCTTTCTGGCGACCAAAACCACGTACTTCGGAAACTGTCATTCCGACAATCCCTGCATTAACTAAGGCTATCTTGACTTCATCAAGTTTGAATGGTCGAATAATCGCTTCAACTTTTTTCAATTTCTTAACTCCTCAAAAACTGTTTCTTGCGTCTTTTAGTAGACAGTACCAGCAGAAAAGAAGCAAGGGGGTTGATCTACGAACTGTCTATACAGAAGGTCGGTTAGGGAATAGAATTGTACATCAAACCGTCCCTACTTCGGGAAAGTTGGTTGGAAAATAATTTTGTGTTTTAGGTTGTCCACTGTTATTTGTGGCATCTTTTACTTTGACTAATCCTACCGCCTACGGCATTCTTGCTCCTTTTACTGGCACAACTCATCGTTTGAGAGTACCATATCTCAGGTTATCTTTCATGCTTTTTAAGTGTTGAGACTGTCAAAAGTAAACAATTCATGACAGAAAAGTTAAGTTTGGCTAACTTGGGGTGGTTTAGATTTGCCAGGATTAGTTAATATTTGATATTTCAGAAATCTTCCGGCTAGGATAAACAAGACAACTACAAAAGTTCCAATTCCCAAAGGACTAGGAAGCCAAAAAACCGCTTCTAAATGATTCAATTCCCCTGGTTGTAGTTCCCAAGTTAACTGTTTTCCTTCGGCTTTAATTTGGGGATTAATGGCATTCTCGCTTTTAATAATGCTTCGTGCCACTCTCGGAGTTTTTAAGCTAAATTCTAACTGAAATAGGGAACTTGGATCGATTTTCAGGTTACTATTGGAGGCTAAGGAGAGCGATCGCAAATCCAAATCATAAATCAAATGGTTGCGTACCCAAAACAGAAAATTACCTTGTTTTAACTGCAACTTAGATTTAAACTCTGGCAAGTTTTCATCTTGACTAGCAAGATTTTGGTACTTTTGCTCCTCCACGGGATTAAAAAAGTTGTTATACTTTGACTGTAAATCCTTGCCATTATTAAAAGGAATCGTCACAATTAATTCTTGTTCCGAAACTCTTTTAACTTTTCCGTCTAACTTTTTAGCACGATTTTCGATACTATTTAACCATTCGTCAAAGGTATCAGGGTTGAAATTCTTGAGTCGTTCTTCTAACTTAATACTTTGGACAATTTCACCTTTATGAAGTCCCGCAAAATTAACTCCCACATCATACTGTACGCAGCCAGTCAGGAAAGTTACAATACCTAAAATTAAAGGCAAAATTACGAGAAGTTTATTTTTTCTTTTCGGCTTTTGATTCTGCACTTTTTCCCTATTCCTTTTAACGATAAAACTTTAAAATCCCCACCAGACTAAACTACCCAATATTAACAGAACACCAATCAATGCTACCCAAATAAAGCGATTATCCTTGGTATTTACCTGACTTAAGTCTACAGGTTCCGGGGGAGAAAGAGAACGAGAGGAGGATTTTCCCCCAGCCGCAGGTTTACCTAAGCGAATTTTACTTTCATTATCGGCGATCGCACCTAAATCGGGAATTTGGGTCAGCCATTCTGGGCGGCGATTCAATTGGGGAGCCTCTAAAATATACAATAAACGGCGACTTTGTTGGCGAATTTCATAACTGGGATGACGGTCTAATTGTTTACAAAGAGCGATCGCTTCTTGTCTTTGATTCGCAGCTTCATAAGCAGTAACTAACCAAATTTGGATCTCGCCACCAAAGCGGGTATTGCGATCGACCAAAGCACTAGCCTGAGCCAAAAATTCTACTGACTGGCGATACTGACCACGCTCAAAAGCCGCCTTCCCAGCTTGGTATTGTTCTTGAACAATTTCTAAACTTTCTCCACTCATAACTTATTTTTTGATGAATCTGCAAAAATCGATCTCTTGTACTTATGGCGATCGCTAAACCTGACTATTATTAAGTAATACTTGATTACCAAAAATCGTCATCCTCAATCCTCCATAAATACAAGAGAATCCTAATTATTTACCTCTAGTATTCATAAACTCAGAAGCAACAATCATTGAGCCAATTCCCGCATCAGAGAGAATTTCTAATAACAGTGCATGAGGAACCCGACCATCTACAATATGAGTGGCGCGAACACCTTGAGCTAAACTCCGCACACAGCAATTTACTTTAGGAATCATTCCCCCACCAACCACACCAGAAGTAATGAGATTACGCGCTTCTTGAATATCCATTTTGGCAATCAAAGTAGAAGGGTCTTTGTAATCTCTTAAAATTCCCGGAGTATCTGTTAGTAAGATTAACTTTTCTGCACCTAAAGCAGCTGCCAATTCTCCCGCTACAGTATCAGCATTAATATTGTAAGCTTGTCCAGTTTCATCAGCAGCAACACTGGAAACTACCGGAATATATCCACTTTTAAGTAAGGAATCTAAGATGCTAATATTCACCGCACTAACTTCTCCCACAAAGCCAATTCCTTCTTGACCTTCAGGACGTGCTTTGATCAAATTACCATCTTTGCCACACAAACCGATCGCTAAACCACCAGCTTGATTAATTAAAGTGACAATTTCCTTATTTACCTTACCCACCAAAACCATTTCCACAACTTCCATTGTGGCTGCATCTGTGACTCGCAGACCATTTTTAAATTGTGGTTCTATTCCTAGTTTATCCAGCCAAGAATTAATTTCTGGGCCACCACCATGCACCACAACCGGACGCAAACCAACACAAGACAAAAAGACAATATCGCGCATTACTTTATCTTTCAGCGAACTGTCTTTCATCGCTGCGCCACCATACTTAATTACCACAGTACGTCCAGCAAATTGTTGAATGTAAGGTAATGCTTCGCTGAGTACTCGGACGCGAGTAGCATCAGTAGTTGGAGTCAAATCGAGTTCTTGAACCATAAGTTTATTTTGTAATCCGAAAAGGTTTTAGATGCAGTTTAGTTGAGTTTGGATGGCAAAAAAGATCGCAATGGCAACACTTTATAGTTTTTTAATCAATTAAAATCGCTGGGGGGAACTACGGGAGGTTTTAACACCAAGGGAATTTCCGCCAAAATGCGTTTGGTAATTTGTTCGGGCGTTTCTTGCGGTTGAACTGTAATTCTTAAGTCAGCTTGGCTATACAGTGGCTGTCTTTGTTCTAGAAGCATTTGCAGCTTTTTTTCTGGGTCAGTATCTTTTAACAAAGGTCGGCTGTTGTCCTCTTGCAAACGCTTTATCAGTAATTCTACTGGTACATCTAGCCAGATTACCAAACCATGTTGCAAGTAACTCCAATTTTTTTGTCGCAATACTATACCCCCACCTGTGGAAACTACGGTTCTTTTGTAGGTACAGAGTTCCGCTAACACTTGGGTTTCTAATTCCCGGAAGGCTTCTTCACCAGCGGTTGCAAAAATTTCGTTAATGGTTTGACCTTGAGCTAACTGTTCAATTAAAGTATCGGTGTCAAAAAAACGGCTGTAACCTAGTTCTTGCGCTAGTAAATGCCCTACAGTGGTTTTCCCAGCACCCATCATGCCAATTAAATAAACACTTATGTCTTTGAGAATATTATCCACTTGTTGAGGTTTTAAGTTTCATAGACTGAGGACTGCTATTCAGTTTACCTGGATTTGGCTAGGAAATGACCTCTTTCTGAAGTTGGTTTTGTTCGTTAAGTTGTTGATTAAGATATTCTTTAAATATTGGCAGGAGTTTGAAAGTAGTAGTATGTTTGTGGATTAGCGATCGCCTAATCAAGGATTCCAGGGTTTCCAGTAACTCCATTTTGGTCATTCCCGGTGGCATTTCATCAACTACCGCGGCGGATAAAAGTAAAATATCTTGTTTCAGAGCTAACCAGTACAATACTTTTTTTTCAACTGCGGAAATCCGGTTTAATTGTTCTTCTATTAACTCCCGCACTCCCCCAAAAACCAAGATATTTTGCTTTAAAAAACTGGCAACTTTACCGTCAAATAATTCTAAAATTGTTGTTAAAACTATTTTTAAAACTAAGGGATTACCTGCATAGCGATTAACTAGTAAGCGCCATTCATACTCAGAACAAGTGACTCCTTTAGCTTTAATTATTTCTTGGCAATCTACTTCAGTTAACCCTTTTAATTGTAAAGCTCTTACGGGGAGTGTAACCCCTTCGATGGCTGCTACATCTTTCAGTTTTTCTCGACTAGTTAACACCACGCAACTTTGATGTAATACCTCGCCAAGCCGCTGAAAAAACTCTTGATATTCCTCATATTCCGGGCGAAAAATCCCTGCATAAGTGCAGGGTTGCAACAAGGAATCAAGGTTATCTAATACTAGCAAACAACGGGAGTTTCGGAAACATTCAATTAATTGGGTAGTTCTGCCAGCGATCGTATCTGATAAAATGAACTGATTGTCTTGTTCTGGGGTTAAAAATTTTAGCAAACTAGCTAAAAGTTCTGCTAGTTGCGGGGGATGATGTAGCGATCGCCAAATCAAATATTTAAAATTATCCTGTACCTGTTCTGCTAACTTTACCGATAAAGTGGTTTTACCAACTCCACCCATACCCAGCAAAGACACTAAGCGACAACGATCTTGAATAATCCAATTTTTTAATTGTGCTAATTCTTTCTCTCTACCATAAAAGATACTGGTGTCAACTGCTTCGCCCCAATCAAAATTTTGCCTAATTACTGGTGGAACGCTTTCTTCAATCAAGCTTGGTGTAAATTGCTGCGAGACACTAGAAGATAATTTATAACCAGCTTCTTCTAAGATGTTTGTTACCCGACTCCAATGGTTAATTTTTACCTTTTGACTAGTCTGAGAATACAACATCACTTCCAGGTATTTGTACAAACCATTAGAAAGGTAAACTCTCACTGAACTACTACTAGAAGTTTTATAAATAATATCTGCTATTTCTCTAGGACTATAACCACAAAGTAATCCGCGGAGAATTTTCTTTTCTACAGGTGTTAGTCCTTTATTTTTTGCTGAAGCAAGATCTACATATAATTTCTCTAGCTTCCAATTGTAACTAGCTTCTATAAATTCCCCTGATTCCACTTGTTTAAATGTAGACAGCATTATCAAGCAGACTAACGTTTATTTAACTATCTGCTAATTTTAGCGATTTCGATCATTTTTATTATAAATATTAACGCAATTACTAACATCCGTATAGTAACGGATTCGCTAAAAATGACTTAACATTAACTTCATAAAAGTTTCATAAAAAGTTCATGAATTTACCGTAAAGCAATGAGTCAAATAAGTAATATATAATATGTACTAGCTCAACTATGAGCTTAGTAATATGCCCAGTACTGTAGGCTTTCACTAATTTAACTTGTGTTTTCCCTGAGATGACTTGTTGTAGTTCGGTATTTTTACCTCTGTTGTAATTTGCATCTAAGAATTTAATTGGTGATTCAGTATGTACCTCATTCGTGAAGTAGTTCAACAAGCTTTGAAAACTGGTTATCTTAGTCTGGCAGCCGAAGAACAGTTGCGACATTTGTTGCAAAATAAGTACGACTTGGAAGACCTTGATGCTTTCATGAAACTGCAATTTGCAGCAATGTCTGGTCAAGTCAAGCAAGAGTCTCGCGAGTTAATTGGTTCTTCTGTTGGCAGAAATGCGGGATGGCTATCTGAGGTAGCCTAACTTTCATTAATTCCCCTTAGCGATTTGCACGTAAGTAACCGGAAAAAAGTTGACGAGTTTTCAAAGCTGTTTCCCATTCTTGAGTAATTCCAGTTAAATAGATGAGTTGACAACCTAAAAATTGAATTTTTCGCCAATATGCCAATATTTAGACTAATACATCTCTGTGGAATAGAGTTATCGGCGAAAATCATAGTAAATGCAGCTTTAGAAAACTCGATCGCACTTTTCCCCACCTAAGCAAAAAAATCAATTCATTAAATTGCCAACCCTTGAAAAAGTGCCAATTTAGCAAAAACCGCTAAAAATTAATGCTCAAGTTTTTTGCATGGTATTAAATAAAGCCAAAGGATGAGGATCTAAATTACCGTAATAAACTGTTTCCTCAATAGAAACTACTTGTAACTTAGGACTGAAAATTTCTCTAATCTCCTCTGGTGTAAATCTATGCGGCCCACCTTCCCTAGTTTCTAAGTAAGAAAAGCATTTTAATAGTAAATAACCTTTCGGTTTCAGCAAACTATACACCACATTAAGGTAATCTTGTCTATTTTCCGGGGGGAAGATATGAAAACAACCGCGATCGATAATTACATCAAACTCCCCAGAAACTTTACTATGAAGAATATCATCCTGTTGCCAGTTAACATTCAATCCCTTTTCTGCCGCTTTAGCAGCAGCTTTTTTGATAGCTGTTTCCGAAAGATCGGTAGCAGTAACTTGAAAACCTCTTTCCGCTAAAATAATTGCTTGCGTACCCGGTCCAGTACCAATATCTAATACACTTCCCTTAGTTAAATTTAACTTGGTTAATTTTTTTTCTATATCTGGGTCTAAATCACCATTAAACCAAGGCATAGACTCAACTTCTTGTTCTTGATATAACTGTTCCCAGTTCCGCAAATGTGGTTTTTGATTCATCATTCTTCCTCAGTTTAAGATAAAATATCCTGCAAACCTTTCACTAATCTACTGATACCTGCTTGGGCTGTTTCCGCTTGCAATGCACCATAAGCAACACGCAGATAACAACCATCATCCATGCCAAAAGTTGTGCCCGGAATTACTGCTACCTTGTATTCACGAATTAAACGTTCTACTAATTCCATTGCCCCCAAATCAGTTTGAATTTTTAACAAGAAATAAAATGCACCATCAGCCGGAGGAATTATACATAATTCGGAAATGCTTTGCAATTCCTGAAGCACAATTTCGCGGACTTTAGTAATGGCTTGTAGTTTTTCCTGACAGTAATTTACTCCAGCTTGCAATGCACCTAAAGCGGCATACTGAGAAATTACTGGCGCACAAATTAATATAGTATCTTGAATCTTCTTAACTGGCACTAATAAATGTTGCGGAATTACCATATAACCAATCCGCCAAGAAGCAAAACCATAAGCCTTAGAAAGAGAAAACAGGGAAATTGTATAGTCGTTACTTTCGGGAATTGCTGCTGGAGAAAAGTGCTTGACTCCATTGTAAGTAAAATATTCGTAAGCTTCGTCGCTAATATGATAAATCCCCCTTTGACGGCAAATTTCATTAACAGCTTGTAGTGTTTCCTGGGGGTAAACAGCACCAGTGGGGTTATTGGGAGAAATTGTAACTACTGCTTTAGTTTTATTAGTAATTGCTGAAGAAATCGCATCAGGAAGCAATTGATAATTCTCATCAGTTCTGACTAATACCGGACGACAGCTAGCGATCGCGATCGCCATTTCATGATTAAAATAATAAGGCGTTTGCAGAATGATCTCATCTCCCGGATTAGCAATTGCTAAAATCGCATTCATAAACCCCATATTACTACCAGCAGTCACCACAATACAGTTATTCTGATTAATTTGAATCTGATTTTCTACCCACAACTTAGCAGCAATTGCTTCTAATAAAGGAGTAATACCTTCAACCGCTTGATATTTATGGTTTTGTGGTAACGCCAAAAATCGTGAAATTTGTTGTCCTGCCTCTGGTGGAGGAGCATAATATACCACACCTTGACCCAAAGAAATAGTTCCCGGACAACTGCGAATTAACTCACCAACTACAGGAATAATTGGTGACTGTACAGCTTGCATTCTTTGAATTTCGTTTTTCATTAATATTTGGCAAGTTAGTTAATTAATAATTTTAGATTGATTCGGTTAACCCTTCAAGAGTATTCGGTTTTCCGAGATGGGATTTATACTACCAAATTAGCGGCAATCTCCACTCGAAAAACTTCGATCGATTAGCGAAGATGATCTTGTAAATTCAAAGGGCAGACCAAGGAAAGATTAACCATGAAAAAAACTATCGTAGAAAACATATATAACTGGTATCGTCAAACAATTCGCCATCCTAAATATCGCTGGTTAATAGTCCTTGGTACACTATTATATTTAGTTGGCCCTGTAGATATTTCCCCAGACGTATTTCCGATCGTTGGCTGGATTGATGACACTGTAGTTGCTACCTTATTAGTAACAGAAGTTTCGCAAATGCTACTAGAATCGCGGAAAAATAACAAGAATAAGCAGTCCGATCCTCAGCCTAATACTATCGATGTCGATGCAGTTTCCGCCAACTAATTAGCAACATTATATTCATCTTTTATCCTGATACCCCCACAGATAGAAAGCTCGATCTTGCTGGGGGTAGAAGATTAATTAAGGCGATCGTACCACAATCAAAACATGAACACTATCAATACTCTCGAACGTCTTGCTACCCTCAACCGCATTCGCAAATTCACCTACTTAATGGATAGCGCCTTTCGCGTTCCGATCGTTGGTTTCCGCTTCGGTTTAGACCCCATTATTGGTTTAGTTCCAGGTGCCGGAGACTTAATTAGTACAGCCTTTTCTGCTTATTTAATTTACTTAGCTGCTCGCTTTCGCCTTCCCCCACAAATCTTTAGACAAATGATCTTTAATGTGGCATTAGAAGCAGTAGTGGGTACAGTACCTTTAGTAGGTGACTTATTCGATGCTTTCTATAAATCTAATATTCGTAACTTAGCACTTTTGGAGAAACATTTGGGAATTGAAGATCCCGAAACAACCGAGCAAATTAACTCAGTAACTACTCAAACAAAAGAGCCTGCTATAACAATTAAATAATTCTTTAAGGAGAGGTGAAATTAATGCCAAATTTGGAATAATTCACCTCTTTTTTTATATCTAACTTACCATAACCCTATTTACCAATAGCCATTAAAGCTGCTAAAAGGGCAAGATTTAAAAACCAAGGTGCGCTGACTACAAACCAAACAAAACTAACGAGAAGAATAACTACAGCGCAAGCACAAACAATTTCCTTTGTAGGTGGCTCTGCTTTAGCCTGAGAATAAGCCCAAAAAGCAGCAATTCCTACAATTAAGGAAGTAACTAAATTAATTACAGACATATCAATCATTTCTTTGCCAGTCTCCTTTGGGATGTGACAAAGCCTTAAAATCAGCCGAAAGCCGATCTATTGGCTATTAACCTCTTTGTTAATTAAAGTGAGTGCTATAACTAGCTTTACTTATCTTAAAACAATTGGCATCCTGCATCCGGGTTATTCTTCTGGATTTAATTTCCAGGGAATACCAGGTAAGATAGCTAAGATTTAGTAAACCTAGTTTTTTTTATTTTAATGCTGGCTCAACTGTTTAACCTCTCTAACCTGTTTGTTTTA
The DNA here is from genome assembly GCF_041929135.1 of Floridaenema fluviatile BLCC-F154. Classification (NCBI taxonomy): domain Bacteria; kingdom Bacillati; phylum Cyanobacteriota; class Cyanophyceae; order Aerosakkonematales; family Aerosakkonemataceae; genus Floridanema; species Floridanema fluviatile. The sequence goes on from NZ_JBHFNS010000070.1 coordinate 94,942, forward strand.
CCCTTTTGGGTACTGATGATTCTCTTACCGAACTGGAGTATTACTAGGCGAGTAATGGAATCTTATGTTCCGTTTGTAATTTTAGCTGGACTGTATTTATACTTACTTACAGGTACAATTACATCGGAATCTGCTCAAGCATTAGCCAATCCTCAATTAGTAGATATTGCCCGCTTTTTTGGTGAAGAAAGAGCAGCTGCAACCGGATGGACTCACTTTTTAGTGATGGATTTATTTGTGGGTAGGTGGATTTATTGGGAAGGGCAAAAAACAGGTATTTTTACCACCCATTCCATTTTGTTATGCTTATTTGCTGGCCCTTTAGGTTTACTTTCTCACATTTTGACTGCTTGGATTAAACAGAAATTTTTCTCTCCCAAGCAGGATGTTTCGGTGTCTAATTCTGCAAATACACCACAAGCACAAGAATAAATTGTAGAGTGCGTTACGCTGCGCTAACGCACTCTACAAGTAATTTTTTATTCAAAAACTACGGTGCGATTGCCGTAAACTAATACACGATTTTTTAAATGAGCGCGAACTGCTCTGGCTAAAACTACTCTTTCTAAATCTTTACCTTTGCGAATTAAATCATCTATATTATCTCGGTGACTAACTTTTACTACATCCTGTTCAATAATTGGCCCTGCGTCTAAATCTGCGGTGACATAATGGGCGGTAGCACCGATAATTTTTACTCCTCTTTGGTAAGCTTGATGATATGGATTTGCGCCGACAAAGGCAGGTAAAAATGAGTGATGAATATTAATAACTTTAGGAAATTTACTAACAAAATCCTGGCTGAGAATTTGCATATATTTTGCCAGAACGATTAAATCTATTTGATATTTTTGCAAGAGTTCTAATTGTTTAGCTTCTTGCTCGATTTTGTTATCTTTATTAATGGGAATATGATGATAATCAACGCCAAATTGGTTGGCTATTTCCTGTAAGTCAGGGTGATTACTAATAATTAAAGAAATTTCGGCAGCAAACTCTTTCGCTTTATGTCGCCAAATTAAATCATATAAACAATGGTCTTGCTTACTTACCCAAATGGCAATTTTAGGAACAGTATCAGAGAAATGTAACTGCCAGTTAGATTGTAGAGGTGCAGCGATCGCATTAAAAGCAGTCCCAATTATTTCCCTTGGTAAATTAAACCCTTCTAGTTGCCACTCAATCCGAGTTAAAAATAGCCCAGCTGCAAAATCTGTATGCTGATCGGCGTGGATAATATTGCCACCATTCGAGTAGATAAAGTTAGCAAATTTAGCTACCAGTCCCTTCTGATCGGGACAAGAAATCAGTAAGGTTGCAGTTGGGCCAGTCATAATCAGCTATTTCATTTAAAAAGGGTAATGATTATTTCAAAATATACAATTAAAATTTTCATACCTCGACAATTTTTAGATTATTATCAGGATCGCGGCTTGTCAGATCGGGGATTGTCGTTATCATCATCTAAATCCCAATCTTCATCGTCAACAAAACCCCAATCCTTGTCATCATCATCATTATTATTATTATTCTGTTGATTAGATGGTGGAGATTCAGGATTGTACTCCTCTTCCTCTGTATCCAAAGGGCGATAAGGTGGAGTAATTACCCGATATTCGGCATCATAAACTGATTCAGTTTTCCCAACTGCGGAATCGCTAGGATTTTTGTAGCTATAGGAATAAACCGAACCAGAATGATAACTACTTGTTGGTTCTTGTTTAACTTCGTAATTGCGATCGCTCTCATCACTCGGCATATTAGAACTAGAGCGATCGTAACTAGAATCCTCTAGCTCATCATCCTCTTCTTCTTCCCACTCTTCATTACTATTCACAGTTGACGAAGCACTCCCAGCACTCCCAGCACTGCTACTTGCTGCCGAATAAGAATAACTTTGATAGCTAGAAGTAGACTCTCGACTTTGACTTTGGTAACTAGCTTTTTCAGCTTCTAACTGACGAATTCGAGATTGCAATTTCGCATTTCCCCAAGTATTAATAATGTGTAACAGCCAAGCCACAGCCAAAGCTGTCAGTACCCCAGCTACCACAGCCGCTAAGATCCAAAATCCTAATGGTAATGATTGGGTTGTCATCCCCAAAAACACCAACTTCAGCGGCGTAGAATTCTGAAGGGCAAACACTGTCAACCCTCCAAGAGCCATTAATAGTATTAAAATGCGAACAACCATGTTTGAAAAGTTTTGATTTTTGAATTTTGAGTTAGAGAAAAACTACTAAGTTTTAAATTATCTTCCCTGCTCCCCGCCCTTGCCAACGTTCTAACGGAACACAATCAATATCTAACTGATCTAAAGCACGGGCTACTACAAAATCTACCAAATCCTCAATAGTTTGGGGGTTGTGATACCAAGCGGGAATAGCAGGGACAATTCTGGCACCTGCTTCCGCTAAACTGGTTAAGTTTCGCAGGTGAATTAAGCTAAAGGGAGTTTCACGGGGTACTAATACCAGTTTACGACCTTCTTTGAGTTGGACATCTGCGGCTCGTTCCAAAAGGTCGGAACTTAAACCTACTGCCAACTTTGCTACTGTACTCATGCTACAAGGCATGACGATCATTCCCAGAGTGCGGTAAGAACCGCTAGCAATATTTGCGCCGACATCGCCCCAAGGATGACAACGTAATTTTCCCTGAGTAAATACTTTTGCTTGTTCGCGCCAAAATTGTTCTTGTTGAATTGGTTCGCTAGGAAGTCGGATGTTTTGTTCTGCTTGCCAAACCATGTAAGTAGATTTAGAGGCTACTAGTTCGACGCTCACATCAGCTTCTAGCAAAAATTTTAAGGCTCGAACCGCATAAATTAAGCCCGATGCCCCAGAAATTCCCAAAATTAAAGGTTTAGTCATTAGTTATTTATTATTTGTCATTTGTGATTTGTGATTCGTCATTGGTCATTAGTTATTAAAATACTCAACAAATGACCAATGACCAATAACAAATAACATTACTCATCATCAAAATTGGGGAATGGATAATCATCGCGGTCATCATCTTCGAGATCGCCATCACTGCCAACAGTTACTAAATCTATCTGCTGACGATAATAGTCTACGCTTTTTACTTGCACTTCTACGCGATCGCCCAACCGATATTGCTTGCGATTTTTGCGTCCCATTAATGCTTCTTGACGAGAGCGATACTCATACCAATCATCTTTTAAAGATGATACATGAACCAAACCCTCGGGATAAAAATATATCCCATTAGCTAATGGCACTTCCATTTCCACAAAGAAACCATAAGATTGGACACCAGTAATTACGCCGGGGAAAATCTCTCCAGTTCGCTCTTTCATTAGTTCGGCTTTCTTCAAACCTGCCAAATCGGTTTCCGCTTCTTGTACTTCCTTTTCTCGTTCATTTAGAGGTACAATTAACGCTCCCAATTCGTCCTCTAACTCTTCTTGAATATTTGGTGGTAGAACATTCCAATTAATTTGTCCGTGACAAGAACTATGATATAAATTCACCCTTTCTTTGACACGAGTACTCCGGCGATCGCGTCCTTCATCGAACACTAATGAAAGTATTCTCTGCACCGTTAAATCTGCATAACGTCTTGCCGGAGAAACAAAATGAGTATAGGCACCAGGCAAAGCCAAACTAAAATGAGATCCCGAAGTAGTGCTGTAAACAGCTGGTCTTAAAGTTGATTTCAACAAAGAATTTAAAACCTTTTCTGCCCGAGACTGCGAAAAATCCTCAATGTATTTTTGAAAATCAAAAGGTGTGACAGCATCTTCATTATCGAGTTGCAAATCTATTTCTAAATTACTGGCTAACTTATGCAATTCTGCGGCATCATCTGGGTCGGGTGCTGGTTGCACTCGGTAAATACCTGGCACTCCCAAAGCGGCTAAATGACTACCGACAATTTGATTAACTAAAATCATTAATTCCCTGACCATTGACTGCGCCGGATGATTGGGCAAATTGAGTACAGCATCAGCTACTCCTTCATCATTAAATTGGCTTTCTTCATCTGGCAGCCTTAATTCAAAACTGCCCCTTTCTAGACGTTTTTCTCTAATACTTCGACTCAAGACAAAGAGTTGATCGAGAGTAGCAAATACCGGAGACAATTCTTCCAAATCATCTGCTTCTAAATCCAAATCTGTATGATGACGTAAAAGAATTGCTTGTGCTTGAGATTCAGTTAGTTGAAAATCTACTTGAATCACACTTCTTTGCATCTCAAATTCCACTACTTCGCCATCACTAGATAAAGAAAGTAATACTGAAATAGCTAAATGATTTTCTCCGGGTAATAAGGAACAATGATCCAGCAAAGCTTCAGGCAACATCGGCAATACTGTATCACCTAAATGTACCGATCGCCCACGTCTTTTTGCCTCCCGATCCAAGGGAGAATCAGCTGGTACATAATGGGCAATATCAACAATGTGAATCCCCACTCGCCATAAATCACCCTCAATTTTTTCCAAGGTAAAAGCTTGTTCTACCAGCGAATTTTGTCCGTCAATCTGAGCGCCTGCCGGAGTTACAGTCAAAGTAATTAAATGACGTAAATCAAGGCGATTCTTTAATATAGTTTTGCTAATTTTGCTAGAAAACTTTTCCAGGGAGGAGAGGACATTTGACGAAAATTTCCGAGGTAAGTCATGTTTACAGCAGACAATATCAATATCGGCAGCTGCTTCAGCGTCACTACCAAGGACTTGAGCGACTCTACCAATAGGAGGATAAGATGCCAAAGGATAGCGAACAATTTCTGCGTGTACTAGATGATCGATCGCCGCATTTAAATCTACACCATTGGGAACTAAATCCAGTTCAAACAATAAGCGATCGTCTAAAGGAACCGCTTTGTAAAACACTTTTCCCGTGGTATCCATGCTTTGTTTGATCCGGGCTAAAACGCTGGGATTAGCACGTTCTAAAATTAGTTTTACTTCCCCTTCAGGGCTTCTTCTCCGGTTGCCTTCCTTAGTAATTTTTACCAAAACGCGATCGCCATTCCAAGCCGTACTCAAATGACTTTCCCGGACATAAATATCCGCTGCCCCTTCCACATTTTGAATCGCGAAACAAAAACCCTTACTAGAACAGCGCAGTTTTGCTTCTACAATTCCCGGTTCAAAAACTCGCCGATACTTACCTCGTTCCTTGATTAAAACGCCAATTTTTTCCAAGGCATCCAAGATAATTTGTAGTTTGCGTAAACTCGGCTCATCAGTACAACCTAGTTTTTTTTCCAAAACTTTGGCAGCTACCAATTTTTCATCGGGAAAATTAGAAAGTAGTGTAGCGATTGAAAATTCCATGTAGCGAATCAGTCCTTAGCTTCTCAATTTATTTGTCCTTTCACTTCGCCATCACTTCACGCCCAATCAATTTCAAATTTTAAATTGTCGATTTCCGATGATTTACAATTGCTCAGTCAAATCAAAAACCAGACAATTTCTCAATCCAAAATGTGAAACTCTAAACCCCAACCCTACGAGAATTGTACTAAACTTAAGCCATCTCCTTACCAAATACAAAGGAAGGGTAGATGCAGTACATACTGATAGTGAGATGATGTCATTTAATGGAAAAAGCCTGAAAAGCTGTTCCCAAAATTGACCCCAAGATGTTTTACTCATAGATGAACTCACCAAGGGTTATCCACTCTGTATGTTTAATCGCGTTGCTGGTGCGCCCGATTTCCATGCTTTGAGCCACCTTCACACTATTACACGCGGGATTTTGTCAGGTGATAAATCGCCTTTATACTCAGTGCAGAGCCGTAAATCTGCTTCTAATGGGCGATCGCATTGCGCTGTGCTTCGCGTAATCGCGATGAGTAGCGTGTCAGCGGTACAGCAGGTCGGTGCTTCAACAATTAAGCGTTGCGGTTTGATAGCGTGCGGATGAACAATCCTTTCACTATTGTAGGTTTAGAGCGGTCGTGAAGAAAACAGCTATGCTCAATGTTTAAAGCAGGATATTAACAACTATGTTTGCACAATTTCGGGTTCGTTATCCCACAGGTAGTCTGATTTCAGAATTATTAACAATTTATAACGGCAAATTTGTCGTTCGCGCCCTAGTTCAAATCGATGGTGTCACCAAAGCAACTGGGATGGCAATTGCTGACACCATTGAATTAGCAGAAGACCAAGCCAGAATTCGCGCCTTGGAACTCATGGGAATTCATTTAACTTGGGGACAGATGGAAACAACCGATCGTCCTGTCTTTTCTGCGGAAAACCGCGAAACTCCTCATTTAGGACAAACAACTACAGATCCTACTTGGTCAAATCATGGTAATTTCGGCTCATCTTTACCGGAAAAAACCACTCACTCCACTGGTAAAATCACAACTCATCCCGCAAAAACTCATCTGGAAGTTACAGAAGATACAGCAGAAAAATCCGATTCTACATTTAGCGATCGCCAAGAAAATCGCTTTTTAGAAACACCCAAACTCACTCCAGTAGATTCTTTTGTCGATGACAACGAACCACCTGTTACGTTTAGTAAAGTAACACCAATCGCTTCCCGTCGTCACGATCAAGAAATGGCGATCGCACCTCCCCCACAATTAGACGATCGAACCAGCAATCAACCCCCAGAAAACAGCGAAGAAACCAGTCCCGACGATTTTTCTGATTTAATTGCTCGCACCAACGTGCAAATTAAACGCTTAGGTTGGACGAAAAAACAAGGAAGCGATCATCTATTACGTACCTACGGCAAAAAAACTCGTCAAGACCTAGAAAAAGAAGAGTTGCAAGACTTTCTAGAATTCCTAGAAGCTCAACCCAACCCCTCTTAAGTTGTCACCCATTTAAACCTCTTATTGAGATCGCAGGGGAGCAGGGGAGCAGGGGAGCAGGGGAGAAAATTAAACCTATTTATCTTCTGTTTCCAAACAACCTAATTTAAACGCGGAACAGTTTAAATATTTCCAAATTTTTCTAGTAAATTGTTGCGCTTTATTGCTAAATCTGGCGCTAAAGCGCAACAACATACCTCTTTAACAAAAATTAGACAGCCACAGGTTTGCTACCAGCAGCAGTCCGATCGATTACCTGATCGATTAAACCGTAATCTTGAGCCTCTTGTGCTGACATAAAGAAATCTCTTTCTGTGTCTACTTCAATACGCTCTAAAGGCTGACCAGTGTGTTCTGCTAACATTTCATTCAAGCGACGTTTGTGATACAAAATTTCCTTCGCCTGAATTTCAATATCAGTTGCTTGACCTTGTGCGCCACCTAAAGGTTGGTGAATCATAATCCGAGAATTTGGTAAACTCATCCGTTTCCCTTTGGTCCCAGCACTCAGTAAAAATGCTCCCATACTAGCAGCCAGTCCAGTACAAATAGTGTAGACTTCTGGACGAATTTGTTTCATGGTATCGTAAATACCCATGCCTGCCGTTACCGAACCACCCGGAGAATTTATATAAATATACACAGGTTTTTCCGGGTCGTCGGAGTCTAAATAAAGCAACTGAGCCACAATTAGGTTAGCCAGGTCTGAGTCAATTTGTTTACCTAAGAAGATGATTCTCTCCCGCAAGAGTCGGGAGTAAATATCAAAGGCGCGTTCACCACGACCAGACTGTTCAATAACGGTAGGAATCATTGATCCTGCTTTTTTGTTAATTTTCTTAATTTGATTTTATCCGTTTGTCGGGTAACGCGCTCTGTGTGGATAACCGAAAGGACTAGGGACTAGGGACTAGGGACTAGGGACTAGGTACTAGGTACTAGGGACTGGGAAAGTTTTGAGTTTTGAGTTAACTTTCTCTTTATTTACTCGTAAAGTTTAGGGAAATTTTCGCTCTCTGACTTCTTTGTTGTAATTCTGTACGGCTTGAGTAATTGTTTCTTGTAAGTTTACATAAGCTTTGGCGAAAGGTGGTTGTTTGAGAGTCAGTCCCAACATATCCGCGGTAACTAAAACTTGTCCATCACAGTGAACGCCTGCACCAATTCCAATAGTAGGAATTGAGAGTTTTTCGGTAATTCTTAATGCCAATTCATTGGGAATATGTTCTAATACTATAGCAAAAGCTCCCGCTGCTTCTAAGGCGATCGCTTCCTGAAAAATTCGCTCTCCTTCTTCAACGGTTTTCCCCTGTTTTCGGTATCCTAATTTATGTACTGACTGCGGTGTTAAACCAACATGACCTAACACCGGAATTCCCGCTTCAACTAAGTAGGAAACTGTCTGCGCGATCGCTGGATATCCCCCCTCTAATTTTACTGCTTGCACTCCGGTTTCTTTCAGTATTCTTCCAGCCGATCGCATCGCTTGTTGCGGACTTTCCTGATAACTTAAAAACGGTAAATCGCAAACTACCAAAGCTTGTTTTACACCTCGACGCACCGCTTTAGCATGATGAATCATTTCTTCCAGAGTAATTGGCAATGTCGTTTCATAACCCAAAGCTACCATTGCCAAAGAATCACCAACTAAAATCACGTCTACCCCAGCTAAATCCAACAATTGCGCGATCGCATAATCCCAAGCTGTGAGCGTTACAATTGAACGACCTTGCTGTTTATATTGAATTAATTGCTGAGTTGTGACTGCCATTTACAAGAATTTAACTGTTACTAATTATTCAGTAGATTAACATCAAGAAAGTTTTTTAAACCCGTGGTTTAATGCGATCGCACTAAAATCTACACTTAAATTTCCCCCCTGCACCTACTGGCGACTAAAACCGCGATGAGTGGTAGCAAAACCTGTATCTACTTTTACCCAAGATAACCCTTCGCTAGTACCTACCCAAAGTTTATTACCTGTGTCTGGAGAGAGGGAAAGAACTCTCGCAGCGGGTAAACCTGACACTTGACCAGCTAATCTAGATCGATAGGGGTCGTAGCGAAATACACCATTATCTGTACCGATCCAGAGACTCCCTAATTCGTCAACAGCTAAGGCTGTAACGTTGCGCTGGTTAAACTCTGGAACCACGCGAATCACTGTTCCGGTAAGGGGATCGAGTTCAATTAAACTACTTGGTGTTCCCACCCAAAGACTACCTCTCGTATCTAAAGCTAAAGCTTGCACGGTAGTACCGGGAAGATTGGTAACATCACCGATGGGAAATGCGCTAGCTGTATCAACTCTAACTAAACCATTTAGTGTTCCTACCCAGAGTTGACCTTCAGGATCGAGACTGAGAGCGTTTGCACTAACACCGCGTAATTTTTGCAGCGTAGTCATTAATAATCCTTGGTCAGGACTAATTAAGGCTAAACCCCGATCGCCTCCTACCCATAAATAGCCTCTTTTGTCAATTAATAAAGATAAAACTCTTTTAGAAGGAATGACATAATTTTGGGCGGTAATTTCGTTAGTTCGGGGGTCTACTCTTTGTAAACCCTGATAAGTTCCCACCCAAATTCTACCGACTTTATCTTGAGCTAAAGCTCCGATCGCATAATCAGGTAAAGCCACTCTAGCCAAAATTCGCCCGGTATTAGGATCGATTCTAGCCAAACCTCGCCAAGAACCGACCCAAAGATTGCCAGTGTAATCTGGTTGCAGCGCCCCGACTCGATATTCGGTTTGCCTAACAGGTAAGGGTTGTACTGGCAAAGGTGGAGTTCCTGGTGGTGGTGCTCCATCGCTATCTATATAGTATGGAACCGATCGATCTCTAGATACCGATTGAGCAAATACAACAAAGCTGCTTTGAGCCAGAATTACTCCTATCCCTAACAGGCTAAGGCTTAAAGTCCTACTTTGACGCAATCTTTTCATTTCCTTACCAAATATTTTTCCTCGCTCTCTACACTAATTTAGTCTGGGAAAAACTGCGATCGACAGCCAATCAACTAAACATAGAATGTTACTTTTTGCATCAATGTTGCAACAAAAATTCATATTTAGCAGCATAATATAACTTTAGGTTATGAAAATCTAAAAAAAATTTGAAGTTTAAAGAATACATTTATTGATATAGTTTAAAACGACAGCCAAAAAAGGCAGATAAAAATTCAAGTCATTCCCAGGAACAGTAGATTATGTCTTACGCTCAAACTAAGACTCAGAGCAAATCTGGGTATCAAGCAGGGGTTAAAGATTACAAGCTTACTTATTACACTCCAGATTACACACCAAAAGATACAGATATTTTGGCTTGCTTCCGTGTTACGCCTCAGCCCGGAGTTCCTCCAGAAGAAGCTGGCGCTGCGGTAGCGGCTGAGTCTTCTACTGGTACATGGACAACAGTATGGACTGACTTGTTGACAGACCTAGATCGCTACAAAGGTCGTTGCTATGATGTCGAACCAGTTCCTGGTGAAGATAATCAGTATTTTTGCTTTGTTGCTTATCCTCTAGATCTGTTTGAAGAAGGTTCTGTGACCAATATGCTTACCTCTATTGTAGGTAACGTATTTGGTTTCAAAGCTCTGAAGGCACTGCGTTTGGAAGATATGCGGATTCCAGTCGCTTACCTGAAGACCTTCCAAGGCCCACCACACGGTATTGTGGTTGAGCGCGACAAGTTGAACAAGTATGGTCGTCCTTTGTTAGGTTGCACCATCAAACCCAAACTCGGTTTGTCGGCGAAGAACTACGGACGTGCAGTTTACGAATGTCTGCGCGGCGGTTTGGACTTCACCAAAGACGACGAAAACATTAACTCTCAGCCATTCATGCGCTGGCGCGATCGATTCTTGTTCGTGCAAGAAGCGATCGAAAAAGCGCAAGCAGAAACAGGCGAAATCAAAGGTCACTACCTGAACGTTACCGCCCCCACCTGCGAAGAAATGATGGAACGGGCAGAGTTTGCTAAAGAACTGAAAACCCCGATCATCATGCACGACTACCTGACTGGTGGTTTCACAGCTAACACTACCTTAGCGAAATGGTGCCGTCGTAACGGTGTTCTGCTACACATTCACCGCGCGATGCACGCGGTAATCGATCGTCAACGGATTCACGGCATTCACTTCCGCGTATTAGCCAAGTGCTTACGGATGTCTGGTGGAGACCACCTACACTCCGGTACCGTTGTAGGTAAGCTGGAAGGCGAAAAAGGCATCACAATGGGCTTCGTTGACTTGATGCGCGAAAACTACGTTGAAGAAGATCGCTCTCGTGGTATTTTCTTCACCCAAGACTGGGCTTCCATGCCTGGTGTAATGCCAGTTGCTTCCGGTGGTATCCACGTATGGCACATGCCAGCGTTGGTAGAAATCTTCGGTGATGATTCCTGCTTACAATTCGGTGGTGGTACTCTGGGACACCCTTGGGGTAATGCTCCTGGTGCAACCGCTAACCGCGTAGCATTGGAAGCTTGTATCCAAGCTCGTAACGAAGGTCGTGACCTGATGCGTGAAGGTGGCGACGTGATCCGCGAAGCTTGTAAGTGGTCCCCTGAGTTGGCTGCTGCTTGCGAACTGTGGAAAGAAATCAAGTTCGAGTTCCAAGCCGTAGACACCCTGTAATAATTTTGGATTTTGGATTTTAGATTGGCGGTTTTTAGGATGTCTAGATCTGACAACATTTTTTGTTGCTCAGCAGGAATACCTAGTCTAAAATCTAGAATCTAAAATCTAAAGTCTAAAATTTATCAGGCTGGAGTCACGACATGGACTTAAAAAAAGTTGCGAAAGACACAGCTAAGGTGCTGAGTAGTTATTTAACTTACCAAGCACTGAGGACTGTATTGGCTCAGCTTAATGAAACGAATCCTCCTCTAGCGTATTGGTTGAATGACTTTGCCGCTAGGAACAGCGTTCAAGATGGAGAAGCGTTTCTAGAAGCGTTGCTGCATGAGAAACAGGACTTAGCTTTTCGGTTAATGACCTTGCGACAGCATTTTGCAGAGGAAGTGACAGACTTTTTACCGGAGATGGTTCGCAGTAATATTGAGCAAGCCAATATGGAACATCGGCGAGGGCATTTAGAGCGAATCACGCAACTCACCATTTCTGACTCCAGTAGTTATCCAGAACAGGAAAGGGATTCTTCTGAGCCAAATTAGGATAATTCCGATCGCTAAATCAACACTTTTCCAGACATTCGTAAATTAAGGATTTTTACACAGCCATGCAAACTTTACCTAAAGAGCGTCGTTTCGAGACTCTTTCCTATTTGCCACCTCTCTCCGATGCTCAAATTTCCCGCCAACTCCAATACATTTTGGATAACGGCTTCATTCCTGGTGTAGAATTCAGCGAAAGCTCTGCTCCTGAACAACACTACTGGACTCTGTGGAAGCTACCTTTGTTCAACGCTACCAGCACCAATGAAATTTTGAGTGAAATCAAAGCTTGCCGTTCTGAGTATTCCAATTGTTTCATTCGCGTTATGGGTTTTGATAACGTGAAGCAGTGCCAAGTTCTAAGCTTTATCGTTCACAAACCAAACACCAGCAGATTCTAATTTCTGTGGTTGCATAATTGAATAATTAGAAGTTTTAAGTAGGGGTAATTTTTAAATTGCCCCGATTTTTTATTGGCTAATATAGTAAGCGTTAAGGAAAGCAAATAAATGAGGTCGAACTATGAGAGGAATTGTACCGAAAATTTTGCCTCTGGAAAATGGCGATCGCCTAACTCGCACCGAATTTGAAAGTCGCTACGAAGCAATGCCGCACCTAAAAAAAGCCGAATTAATCGAAGGAATTGTATACATGGGATCGCCAGTTAGAGTTATTCACGGTAGACCTCACGGTGATATCGTAGGATGGTTATCTTCATATAAGATAGTTACGCCTGGGGTTGATTTGTTAGTTGATACTACAGTGCGCCTCGATCCAGATAACGAACCGCAACCGGATGCACTGTTGCGAATTGAAGTAGGTGGACAGTCAATAATTAGCGAAGATAGTTATGTTGAAGGTGCGCCAGAATTCATTGCTGAAATAGCTGCAAGTAGTGCTTCTTATGACTTGCGAGAAAAATTAAGAGTCTATCGTCGTAACCAAGTTCAAGAATATTTAATTTGGCAAGTTTATGAGCAGAGAATTGATTGGTTTCGGTTAAGAGAAGGAGAATATATTGCTTTACAAGCAGATGAAGCTGGAATAATTAAAAGTGAAGTTTTCCCTGGTTTATGGTTAGCAATTCCCGCTTTATTAGCGGGTAATTTAGTTGAAGTTAACTCAGCGTTACAGTTAGGTTTGGCAACGCCAGAACATCAAGCTTTTATTGAACAGTTGGGGAATCGCTAATCAATAAAAGTGCTATAACTTCAGTTCACGGTAGATTTTTTTAAATTTACTTCCCTGAATCTGTTCTTCCCCAATAATCAGTAAACCACGCTTTTCGTAAAGAATTTGAGCAACGGCTTGATTTGGAACATTTGAAGTGTATAAGCGAAGAAATTTTTTGTCATTCGATCGCGCTTTTTCAATCGCAAAATCAACCAGTTTCGCCCCGATTCCTTGACCGCGACAATCTGGATCTACACAAGTATAACCCAACCAATATGCTTCCGCCTCGTCTTCAGCGTAGGTATATAATCCAGTAGTTCCTACTACTTTACCTGAGTTTTCATCAATAGCAACCCAGTAGTTTGCTTCCGTTATTTGCATTTGCTCAAGAAGCGATCTAGATGATGGGTTATCTTGATCGAGGCTAGCAGAAAAGGCAATTCTAGCATTTTCATACATGGTATCTTTCTGGTAGGGGAAAATATTATCTACCAAGGAAATAGCTTCTGGAAGTGTTTCGTAAGATAGTGGTTTAATGTTCATTTACAAAAATCAACTTATCTAAATTTAATAGTATTTATTGTAGACGATCGCACTTTTGAGTAGTTGTTGTCTTAGTTGCTGATGGGTGCGATCGCACTTTATTAATTAACCTCCAAACCTTTCTAGCAATTCCTCGCGAGATAATTGTAATAACAAAGGAGCCAATTCTTCTGGAGGTAAAGTCAACATCGAATCAATTAAAGCAGATAACTCTGCATCTAATTCTCCAAATCTTGCTTTGACTACATTTTCCACAATTAAACGTATACCTTGTTGAATACCTTGCGGAATACCTTGTTGAATTCCTTCTTGTTCAAGTTGTTCTAGCTTTTCCTGATACAGACGGCGCAATCTCATAATTAATCTTTAATTAAACAGTTAATGAATTGAGCTAAACATTTGGATTTCTAAATCTTCCTAGCAATTCTTCACGGGAAAATTGTAATAGCAAAAGAGCCAATTCTTCTGGAGGTAAAGTCAACATCGAATCAATTAAAGCAGATAATTCTGCATCTAATTCTCCAAATTTCGCTCTTAATAAATTTTCCACTATTAAACGCTCTCCTTGTTCGATACCTTGTTCGATACCTTGTTCGATACCTTGTTCGATACCTTGCTGGATACCTTGCTGGATACCTTGTTCGATACCTTGCTGGATACCTTGCTGGATACCTTGTTGAATGCCTTGTTGTTCAACTTGAGCTAACTTTTCCTGAAGCAAAGGTTGTAATCTCATAACTAACTCCCGATCGTCTGCTGCTAAACTTTGATTAACGTTTAAATTTTCTCGTAATTGATAAAACAATTCCAAGATTCTTTCTCGCCATATATTGCCTGCTGGTAATGCCGACAATTCATCAATTGCTTGCTGTTGAACTTTTTTCTTTCCCAATATTCTCAACCAAAGAGTTTCTGGGGTTTTAGGTAATTGATGAATTACGACAATAGCTGTTCTCAAATAATGAGGTAGGAAATAAACTCCTGCACCCCAATTGTCCTCTAGTATAGCGCGGAATCCTCCTAAGATAGAGGCTGATGCAGTTGGGGTGAGTATCCATAAATGGGGTAAGCTGATAGTTTCATTGGGAGCATTTTTGCGCTTTGCTTGTCGTTGAATGCTTTCTCTAACTTCTAAAGCTTTCAGGAGACAACTACAAATTTCTTCTGGTTCAACGGGATTGCGAAACGGTTCAAAAATTGCGGCTGTTTCTCCCAATCTTCCTAATAAACCTAAATCTTGTGAGAGGGTGGCTGAGGGAGTGTTGGGAATGAACATTAAATCGATTTCCCTGGTTTCTGATGAGACTTTTTGCGCGGGTTTTACTTGTCCGTAAGGTGTTAGTAACTCCTCTAAACAGTCTTTGGCAAATTGATCGTGAATGAAGCGAGTCATTGTTAGATATAGGGGAATTTTTGCAGATGTTAAATTATATATGTTGTTAAAATTTTTGAGAGAGCTTAGGATTTTTCAAAGAAACTTAATAATTAAATGTTCCCTTAAGCCTGTAACACTCACTCAATTGTATCGAATACCCAAATGTTTGCTACAGATGTAAGGGAAAGGGCGGGTTTTGACTTCAGTTTGATTGTTGGAGATTTCAAGTTTTTGGCTAAACTCGCCCCTACCTCATTTGTCTCAATCATTTGTGTAAACGATATTAAACCTCCCCACCAAACCGTTCCAACAACTCCTCACGAGAAAGCGTCAACAACAACCGAGTTAATTCTTGTGACGGTAATTCCAACATTGACGGTATCACCCCAACTAACGCCTCATCGAGCGAACCAAATCGAATTTGCAGCAAATTTTCCACCATCTCTCGCCGCCCTTCCTGCACTACATCTTCTCGCCATTTCAGATAAGCTGGTGATAAATTCATAAGTACCTCCCTATCTTCATCATTTAAATTTTGACTTACTTGCAAATTGACGTACCACCTACCAACAATTTCCAAAATATTCCTTCTAAAAGGATGGTTATTCGGAAGCATTTCTATTTCTCGTGCTGCTTGTTTTTGAGTTTCGCCACGTCCCAAAATTCGCAACCACAAAGTTGCCTCCGTAGTTGGTAACTGATTAATCGCTACCAATGCCGTTTTCTGATATTCTGGCAAAAAGTAAACCCCTTCAACCCAATTTCCAGAACTATCTAATTTTGCGCCAAAACCATTGAGCAAATTTGCCGAACAGGTAGGCGATAAAATCCACAAAATAGGCAGTTCCGCTTCGGAAAGAGAATTGTTTTCTCTTCTCGCTTTACGTAAAAGTTCGCCATGTAGCGAATACAATTTAAGCAAGCAGTTTCGCACCTCAACAGGATTAGGTTGGTTCCGAAACGGTTCAAACGAACAAGCAGAAGATGCCATTTGTCCCAACAAACCCAACACTTGTGGTTGGATGGAAGGCGAAGCTGCTGGAACAAACCAAACATCAACTTGACGCACTTCTGGCGATACATCCAGACTAGTTTCGACCTGTCCCAAAGGCGCTAATAACTCCTGCAAAAATTGTTTAGCAAATTGGTCGTGAAGCTGGCGCGTCATCTAATTCCCCAATTCAATTATCTCTCAATCATACTCATCAATAATCTCCTTTATCCCTCACTCATTTCCTTCTCTTTCTTCGCGTTCTTCGCGCCTTCGCGGTGCAAAATTATTAAACTTAAATCTTCCCAACCAGCGGATTTGTTATAAAATTTTAACAAAGAGCAAAAGCGCGAATCCGAGACACAAAAAACAGACCAATGGCTTATTACATCTCTCCCAAGTTTCTTGACAAATTAGCAGTTCATATCACCAAAAACTTTCTCGAAATTCCAGGGGTAAGAGTTCCCTTAATTTTAGGAATTCACGGACGAAAAGGAGAAGGAAAATCCTTTCAATGTGAATTAGTTTTTGAGCGCATGGGTATCGAAGCAATTCATATTTCTGGCGGCGAATTAGAAAGTCCAGATGCGGGAGATCCAGCACGTTTATTGCGCTTACGTTATCGAGAAGCAGCAGAATTAATTAAAGTTCGAGGCAAAATGGTTGCCTTAATGATTAATGATTTAGACGCTGGCGCTGGTAGATTTGATGAAGGCACTCAATATACAGTAAACACTCAGTTAGTTAACGCTACACTGATGAATATTGCTGATAACCCAACTAACGTGCAACTTCCCGGAAGTTATGATTCGACCCCTTTAAATCGCGTGCCAATTATTGTTACTGGAAATGACTTTTCTACTCTCTATGCGCCATTAATTAGAGATGGACGGATGGAGAAGTTTTACTGGGAACCAAACCGCGAAGATAAGATTGGTATTGTTGGTGGTATTTTCTCAGAAGATGGGCTTTCGCCAAGGGAAATTGAACAATTTGTTGATACTTTCCTGAATCAATCAGTTGACTTTTTCAGTGCTTTGAGGGCGAGAATTTATGATGAACAAATTCGCCAGTTTATTCATGAAGTTGGATTTGAAAAGGTTTCTTCTCGTGTGGTAAATAGTGTAGAAGGGCCACCAAGTTTTAAAAAGCCTAATTTTAGTTTATCTCGGCTGATTGAATTTGGTAATGTAATGGCGCAAGAACAGCAGAGAATTCAGGATTTAAGATTGGTGCAAGAGTACAATGTTTTGCGGCGTTTGACTGGCGATAATCGACCAAATGTAACAATTAGCCCGCAAGTTCAAAAGGAACAACCAAAAGCGGAAAGTGCCAAAGTTGTTAATAGTAATTATGGCAATGGTAATGGGCAAGTTTCTAGCAATAAGTTGAGTTCGGAAACGCTGGAACAGGTGCAACAAATTTTGGCGCAAGGTTATCGTTTGGGAATGGAATATGTAGATGAAAGAAGGTTTCGGATTAATTCTTGGCAAAGTTGCGCTTCGGGAATTACTGGGGAGTCGGAGGCGATCGCAGCTGTAGAATCATGTTTAACTGAACATAATGGCGAATATGTGCGTTTAATTGGTATCGATCCAAAAGCGAAAAAGCGAATGGTAGAAACAATAATTCAACGTCCGAATAAGTAAGTTAATATTAGCGATCGCTCCTAAATTATCACTATAAAGGAAGCGATCGCTAACCTTGAAAATTGCTGTTATAGTAATAAAAAAGGCTTTATTATGACCCAATCTATCCCCAAAAAAGTCACATTTGACGAATTCATAGACTGGTATCCCGAAAAATCAGAACACCGCTATGAATTGCACAACGGAGTAATTATTGAAATGCCAAAACCAACAGGCGAACATTCAGAACTTGGGGGCTTTCTCAGCTTAGAAATAGGTCTTCAATGTCGCAATAATCAACTTCCTTACTTCATTCCTAAAGAATGCGTAGTTAAACCTTTTCGTGATGAGTCTGGTTACGAACCGGATATTATTGTTTTAGATCGACAAGCTGTGGCAAATGAACCACGTTGGGCAAAAGGATCTATTATTACAATGGGTTCGTCAGTGCGTTTGATTGTCGAAATAGTCAGTACTAATTGGCGCGATGACTATCTTACAAAAGCTGGTGATTATGAAGAAATGGGAATTGCTGAATATTGGATAGTTGATTATTTAGGTTTAGGTGGTAGGCGATTTATTGGTAATCCGAAACAGCCGACTTTTTCTGTTTATCAACTGGTTGATGGTGAGTATCAAGTTAGTCAATTTCAAGGTAATAATTCGATTCAATCACCAGGATTTCCTAACTTTAATTTAACTGCTGAACAAGTTTTTCGAGTTGGATTATAGCCAGGTTAGTTTATAACTGAATTGTTGGTTATTGTGGCTGATTCCTATCACATCACGCTTCATCGATCGCGCACCCAACTAAACACTTGCATAGCTGTCAAATCTAACATTATGTTCGGTAATACAGGTAAGCGATCGCTATTTTTGAGCAAAGAAATCCGACCATCAGGTAACAATATTAATATCAGCTGTTCTGTAGGATCGATTAACCATCCTAGCTTTGTTCCCTCATTCAAGCAGATTTGAATTTTGGCAATCAATTTAGTAGTACTTTGGTCAGGAGAGAGGATTTCAATCATCCAATCTGGTGCGCCTTCAACAGCAGTATTCTCGACAGGAATTCGGCTTTTGTGGATAACTGTAATATCAGGAACGACAGAATTGTTGCTGAGAGTGCAGCGTAGTTCTGGAAAAGCTTCGTAGGGTGAATTTGATAGATCGATCGCCGCAGTCAGTCGTTTTTGTAAAATGCTATGATAAGCTGTTGGCATCGGTTTTTGATTTGCTTGTCCCTCCACAAACTCCCAAGCTGGCGACTCCTCAATATTGGGGCATTTCAAAAAGTCTTGTAATGTGAGTTGTTGGATAGAACTAGTCATCAGGTTTAAGTTTATCTCATATTAGTAAGTTGTTCAATTTTAGCCTAATTATTAGGATTGAGATTTTATAAACTAATTGTCCAATCCTCAGCTTTCAAATCTTTAATTTTACTGAAGTCAGACATATTACGAGTCCCCTGTGAAACCTGTATCTATAACAAACTCAATAGGGATGCTTGAGCCATTCGGTAGCAAAAACGTCAGCGCAACGGTTGCGTGTCTATCCGTCACGATTCCAGAAATCACTTGGAGACAACTTGCTCGAATCCCAAACGCTCAAGTGCCCGAATCGCTTCTCTGCTTGAGATCCGTGGCATCTTAGGCATAGCTGACCTCAATGCTGGTTACAAGTCTAGGAGATGTTTCGGGTAGGGGAAATTCCTCCAACTAGAGCCGCGTTGCCTCTCTCAAACCCGCGATCGCTTGTTCGATCGTTTCCCCTTGATCGACTGTGCCAACCTCTGGACATTCAGCGATGTACATATCCTCTTCTTTGTAGAGAATGACTGTAAAGCTACGACTCTTCACCGTGTTTTATCCTCAAACCCTCTTTCATAAAGCATAACATCAACCTTCTCCAGAGATACTCATATTCGATCGCCTATCAATAAAAAAAAGTAAGTGCGATCGCATCCATATAAACAGTGCGCTCGCCCTATTGGTGAAAAAAGGTAAAGTGCGATCGCATCCATATAAACAGTGCGATCGCCTCTCTACAAAAAGCGCAATTGCTTCTTCAATTAGTAGGTAAGTCTTAAAATGGAACATTGTCGAGCGGTTGAAGAGCGTGAGGGCTGATTTTGAATGAAATTGAGGAGCAAGCCAAAAGATTACTGCAAACGCTCTTATCTGTGCCGTTTGAGTCCTGTGCATTAATCACCCGTGAATTTCGAGATCTCCCATTGTCACCTGGACTGTATGCCTTTAAGCATCGGGAGCATGGGCTACTTTATATTGGCAAAGCAAAAAAACTCCGAGAGCGATTTAGAGGCGGACACAAAGCCTGCACCTGGTCATGGTTGGATGATTATGACCATCGAGACATTGCGATCGCGTTCGTACCGCTCTCAATGGTTGATGTTCTAAAATTGGGAGATGAGCTAGAAAGCATTCTGATTCATGCGACACAGCCCCCATACAATGCGAGATATCCTAGTAGAGATGAAAGGTCGTAACTATGCAAACTCTCCCTCAAACTGATAGGAAGCATCTCAGCCATGATGCCGCATTGATGTTGTTGGCAGTGTTACCGGAACGCATTCGCGATGCTTATTTGAATTATGCCAAACAGATTGACTACTCCATCGAAATGGTACTAGAGATGGCACTAGCCGACTTCCTTGACCCTGATTCATTGACGTTTACAGACTGTAAGCCTCAGATTGGTTTACCTCTAAACGAAAATGAGGTTGTATAATTGGGCATCGAAGAGCGATCGCCTCTCAATAAAAAACTCAAGTGCGATCGCATTTTTCACCCTCTTTTTCTGTATATTTTGTAAGTGGGTAAAGTGCGTCATATTTTTAGGCATAGCTGTGCGGGTGCGAACTCAAGACTTTAGAATACATACAACCCAAATTTACCAAACACCTTATGCCTCTTACTGAACTTGCACCCCTCCTCAAAAAATTATCTTATTCTGATAAGCTCTTGCTATTACACTTTTTAATAGCTGATCTGTTAAAGGAATCCGGTTTAACCCCATTGGATGTTCAAGATCGAGACAAAGTAACTAGTCAAGGTTTACATGACTCTTTTGAAGCTGCTGCTGTTCTAGCAAAGGCATTGACAGAGGAAAAAGTAGCTACACATGGTCGATAAAGTCAGATTTGCTTTCACTCAGATAGATCCAAGTTTTGGTGCATTGAGTACATTGCCGTACCTGCCGATAGTCCTGACTTATCAGAATCAATCTGTAAGTACGACAGGCTTGCTAGACACGGGTTCTAGTGTCAACGTATTGCCCTACGAAATGGGTTTAAGATTAGGAGCAGTTTGGGAACGCCAAAGGCTTTCTGTTCCACTAGGAGGAAATTTGGCTAGGTTTGAAGCGCGGGCATTAGTGTTGACGGCAAATGTTGAGCGATTTTCGACCGTAGAGTTGGCTTTTGCTTGGACACAAGACAGGAATGCTCCGTTGATTCTGGGACAGATGAATTTCTTCTTGGCGTTCGATGTGTGCTTCTACCGGGCTGAATTAGCGTTTGAAATTAGCTCAAAATCAGCCTAACTGAAGGATTGAGACAGAGCATTTATCTCTGAAGCGAACGCTAACGATCGCAATAGTTGGCGCGATCGCTTTGCTGTAGATTACGCGATCGCCCCTTTACAAAAAGCGCGATCGCATCCACACAAAGAGGGCGATCGCCTATCTATAAAAAAGTGAGGAGCGATCGCTCTTTGGGTGAAAAAAGGTAAAGTGCGTTAGCGTAGCTGACGAACGGCATATCGCTTTTCAAATAAAGTGGTAGAGTGCGTCAGATTCTTAAGTTAATTATCTCATCAATAAATTTGATTGTCTGAAGCACCCTCAAGAGTCTTTATTAAATTATTCATCATTCTAAATCTGCAAAAGCAACTTTCAAGCAAGCACGAACTTCCTTCCAATCTCGTTCTGAAAGATGACCAATTAGAACTAAGTTAGCAGATGGGGGTAGAGTAACAATAAAACTGCGAAAAACCGAAGCAACTCGTAAACCTGCTATTGCCCAATCTTGCAGTATGTAATCAGTTGCACCTAAAGCATCTGTTTGGGTAGTAATGAGTCCAACTATTACATCAGGGCGGGTTGTATTATAAGTAGCGGAGGATAGAATTACAGCAGGACGACGTTTAATACCTGTGACACCAGGAAAATCTACAGTCACTACATCACCAGGATTAAACGACACTGTTATATCTCCTCATTTTCAGGAAAGAGGGTAGCTGCGTATTGCAAGGAAAAGGCGGTTACATCAAGTTGATCTTGCTCAGTCCAAGTATCGCTTTGCTCGACGATAGACAGATTTTGCTGCACCAAATCGTTGAGGATAAGAGTTGCCAAGCGCAGTCTTTCAGTTGGTGAAAGGGTACAAACAACTTGATCGTAAAGTTCTTGAACAATGGTTGACATGGCAAATCCTCCTGCTTCTTATCCTAATGGGTAAGCTGGGTATTGGCTAGGCGATCGCAATCTTTGTATCCCGCGATCGCCTATCAATAAAAAACTTAGGAGCGATCGCTCTTTCAGTAAAAAAAGCTAAAGTGCGTTAGCGTAGCGTGCCGGGTGAATATTTTACTAAGTCTAAATAATATTTAATATTGAGTAATTTTACTTAGCAAGCTGTAACTTCTCCCAAAGGTATACAGCGAAGGATCGCTCTAGTAAGAAAAACCCTGTTTTTACCTAATTTAAAAAAGTTCATTTTCTAATTCATTATTTCCAAAAATCACATCTTCATATAAACTATCAATGCTAGTGCGAAAGTCGATGCTTGCCAGATGAATTTCGCTGCCTTGATTGTATGTTTGCAATACCCAAAAACCTTCAGCATTGCGGCGGAAACATTCTATACGTTGGCGCTTTTGGCTGATTAAAACGTATTCTTGAAGAGTTTCTAATTGTTGATAGTCGGTAAATTTATCACCTCTATCAAAAGCTTCAGTTTTTTGGGATAAAACTTCGACAATTAAACAAGGATGCTTTTTATAATTTTGAAATTCTCGATCTCTGGCATCACAAGTTACCATAACATCAGGGTAGTAAAAGATATTAGCTATTTCAATATAAGCTTTCATGTCCGCCATATAGACTCGACAGCCACTACCTCGGACATGATTTCTTAACAGTGCAAATAAGTTTCCTGAAATGGTAACATGAGCATCAGTTGCACCTGCCATTGCGTATATTTGTCCATTAATATATTCGTGTTTTATTTGGCTGAGTTCTTCTCCTTTTAGATACTTTTCAGGAGAAATATAATTAGGACTTTGATTGGCAATCATTGTTTTAGAAATACCGCTACTATATAATAATAACATTTGAAATAAAAAGAAGCTAAAACTCTTATGTTTTTGTGTAACTGTTAAAACATGGAAAAAAGCGATCGCCCAAAAAAACTTCTCATTCAATTATTGAATATTTTCGGGACTATCATCTGGTAAAAAATCAGGATTAAGAACTTCTTCTACAGTAAAGGGAGACTCTGGGGGAAATATCTTAATAGATAAACCTGTTTCACCTGCGGCTAGTTCCCTAGCATCTTGATAAGATTCATTAAAAATCTCTTCAAAAAATCGATATAAACTGGGACTGATTTGAAAGGCATCTCGAATGCGTTTACGATGTTCTAGAATAGTGTATAACCAACTATTTGTTCGTTTTTCTTGCTGATATTTATACTTGAGTAAGTGCATGAGAAGTACTCTTAAATTACTTTTTAAAGCATTTTTCTCACTTTTCACCATACTTTCCAGTTCCTCTAAGAGATTTTCTAAATCTATTTCGGCAAATTTTCCCTCCTTTAATAAGTTTATATTTGCTTGTAACCACAGACAAAGATCTTGTTCGTAAAGGGATTTTATTGCAATTGTCATTGATTGAATATTTGTCATTTTTTACTCCATTTGTCTTTTCTAAATTACTTAGCATATAAGCTCCTAAAACCAGCTTTCAAACTTACTCAATACTTTGAATAAATTTAATGTTATTTCTCAGCCATTCATTGACTAAAATTTGCACGTCAATGTTTTTATTTTCAGCAATTTTTGTGACGAACTGTTCCACATCTGGTTCGAGATAAATTGGATAATGAAATTTAGCATCTGGATGATAAAACTTGCCTTGTTCGGCTTGGGAAAAATCATACTCTGATTTCATAATTTCCTCTCTTGATAAGCTTGTGTTTCATTGAAATTAGCTTTACGGGCTGAAATAATCCGAATCATACAGGAGAATCGATTTCTTCAAAGGTATGGACAACAACCCTTAAAATACCTGTTTCATCTAAGCCTATCGTAATCCATCTATCTTCATCTTGACTGTGTTCTTCGTCATATATTGTTAATTGATACGAATCGCGGAAAACAGTTGATGCCAAACGAAAATTTAACTGATATTTGCGAATGTTCTACTTTTCTTTGGCTGGATTCCAATCAAAGTTATAATCCAAAGTTCTTAATCAATCTGAATTAGCAAATTTCCAAATTATAGCATAATACTAAATCTGGTTTTTTAGAAGTGAAACTCTTTGAAAATATTCCATCGTCCATTACGATGAATCAACAAAGTTAACTGATTAGCAATAAATTCAGATTGAAAAGGTTTATCTTGAAATTCGGGCCAAGCTGCTTTAAAATTTTGTTTAGTTAAGTCTTTAAAAGCGACTGTTATATGAGGGGAAAATGGTCTTCCCTGAGATCTTTCGTCTACAATACCCAAAGTAGTCTTTAAGTGATTAGCTAAGTCTGCTTGTAAATTCAAGAGTTCGGGCGTTTTTAAGACGTTAACAAAGATGACTCTGGGCGCAAAGGCGGCAAATCCTGATAAAGTAATGGGTACTTGGGATCGATCGCTCGCAAACTCACTCAAACACGCTTCTAAAACTTCTACAGGCTCCCGATTCCACTCAAAGGGCGCTTGTAAGGTAATATGAGGGGGGGATTTTTGAGCATGACTGCTGGCGTAGCGATCGCTAAAGTGTTGCTTAATCTGATTAACTTCCTCCTGAATACTGACAGGCGGTAGCAAAGCAATAAAAAACAAACTTCTAGAACTCACCATTAGTTAATACCAATTCTTACATCTCATAACATTAATATGCCTTGGTTTGTCAAAATAGAAGAAGGAATTGTCGATCAAGTTACCTTTGACCAATATATACCCGCACATAAGGCTTTTGTCCGAGATTTAATCACTAAAGGACACCAAGCGAAAACAGGTTACTGGGGAGAACGCGGCGGCGGAATGTTACTTTTCCAAGCAGCTTCAATGGATGAGGCAAAATCAATAGTTGAGCAAGATCCTTTGGTGAAAAACGGTTGTGTTAAATACAAACTGCATCAGTGGTGTGTAGTAGTAGAGTGAATGGGGACTGGGGATTGGGGATTGGGGATTGGGAAGAAGAAAAGGAAAGGTAAAATATCGCCAATTTTCATTAAGATGTATTTGCGGGTGATAACGGAAAATTTTATTAATAAAAGGAGCTACTGTGCAACCTACTGATGCTACTAAATTTACCGATAAAGCTTGGGAAGCGATCGTCAAATCTCAAGAAGTGGCACGACGCTTTCAAAATCAATATCTAGAGGTAGAACATTTAGCACTGGCGCTTTTGGAACAAGAAGGACTAACTCAGCGCATTCTTAACCGCGCAGGTGTGGAACCTAACCGCTTATTTCAACAGTTAGAATCTTATACAAAAGTTCAGCCAAAACTTCCCAGAATAGACCAATTATATCTAGGCAAAAGCTTAGATGTCATGCTCGATCGCGCCGAGACAGCAAGAGAAAATTGGCAAGATGGTTATATTTCTGTCGAACATTTACTCTTAGCTTTTACGGAAGACGAAAGAGTAGGTCGGCGGTTAATGAAAGCTTATGATGTAGATGGCAAAAAGTTAGAAGCAACAGTTAAAACAATTCGCGGAAATCAAAAGGTTACAGATCAAAATCCCGAAAATCGTTATGAAGCTTTAGAAAAGTATGGACGGGATTTAACCGAACAGGCAAAATCAGGCAAACTAGATCCGGTAATTGGGCGAGATGATGAAATTCGTCGCGTGGTTCAAGTATTATCGAGAAGGTCGAAAAATAACCCGGTTTTGATTGGGGAACCTGGGGTAGGAAAAACCGCGATCGCTGAAGGTTTAGCCCAAAGAATTGTTAATGGTGATGTTCCTGAATCTTTGAAAAATCGCCGTTTAATTTCCTTAGATATGGGAAGTTTAGTGGCGGGGGCAAAATATCGCGGAGAATTTGAAGATCGACTGCGGGCGGTACTCAAAGAAGTTACAAATTCTGAAGGGCAAATTGTCCTGTTTATTGATGAATTACACACCGTTGTTGGGGCGGGTGCAAATAGTCAAGGTTCGATGGATGCGGGGAATTTGCTAAAACCAATGTTAGCAAGAGGAGAGTTGCGTTGTATTGGTGCGACTACTTTGGATGAATACCGCAAATATATCGAAAAAGATGCCGCTTTAGAACGGAGATTTCAACAAGTTTATGTTAATCAACCAACCGTAGAAGATACTATTTCGATTTTGCGGGGGTTGAAAGAACGTTACGAAGTCCATCACGGAGTTAAGATTACTGACTCGGCGTTAGTGGCAGCGGCGACTCTTTCTCAACGTTATATTACCGATCGATTTTTGCCGGATAAGGCGATCGATCTAGTAGACGAAGCCGCTGCTAAATTGAAAATGGAAATTACTTCTAAACCGGAAGAATTGGAAGCGATCGATCGTCGTGTCATGCAATTAGAAATGGAAAAACTTTCTTTAGAAGGGGAAGAAAGTAAGGTTTCCCAAGAAAGATTACAACGGATCGAAGATGAAATTTTGGAATTAAAAACCGAACAAGAAACCCTTTCTTCCCAATGGCAAGGAGAAAAGCATCTTTTAGAAGCAATTAATGCCATGAAAGAAGAAGAAGAACACCTGCGAGTGCAAATTGAACAAGCAGAAAGGGCTTATGATTTGAACAAAGCAGCACAGTTAAAATACGGAAAATTGGAAGGTTTGCAACGGGAAAGAGAAGCAAAAGAAACCGAACTTTTGCAAGTGCAAGCTGAAGGTTCTACTCTTTTAAGAGAACAAGTTACCGAATCAGATATTGCTGAAATTGTCGGGAAATGGACGGGAATTCCGATTAGCAGATTGTTGGAATCTGAACGGCAAAAATTATTGCAATTAGAAGCACAATTGCATCAAAAAGTCATCGGACAACAGGAAGCAGTATCGTCAGTTGCAGCAGCAATTCGTCGCGCCAGGGCGGGAATGAAAGACCCTGGAAGACCGATCGGTTCCTTTTTATTCATGGGTCCAACGGGTGTAGGAAAAACCGAATTAGCCCGTGCTTTGGCGCAATTTCTGTTTGATGCAGAAGACGCTTTAGTAAGAATTGATATGTCCGAGTATATGGAAAAACACGCCGTTTCTCGGTTAATTGGTGCGCCTCCAGGGTATGTGGGATATGAAGAAGGTGGACAACTTTCGGAAGTAGTTCGTAGGCGACCTTATTCGGTGGTGTTATTAGATGAAGTGGAAAAAGCCCACCCGGATGTTTTCAATATTTTGTTGCAAGTTTTAGATGATGGAAGGATTACTGATTCGCAGGGAAGAACGGTAGATTTTCGTAATACTGTAATTGTGATGACTAGTAATATTGGGGGCGATCGCATTCTCGATTTTAGCGGCGATGATTCCCGTTACGAAGAAATGCGAAAACAAGTAATGGACGCATTAAGAAAACATTTCCGCCCGGAATTCTTAAATCGCGTTGACGATCTGATCTTGTTCCATACCTTAACTCGCAACGAATTACGGCAAATTGTCGGAATTCAATTAAAACGGATTCACAACTTACTTGCTGACCAAAAAATTAACATTGAACTAACAGGAAAAGCACAGGATCATTTAGCAGAAGCAGGTTACGATCCGGTTTATGGAGCACGTCCTTTAAAACGGGCGATTCAGCGGCAATTAGAAAATCCCTTGGCAACTTTGTTGTTAGAAAGTAAGTTTGTTGCTGGAGATACGATTTTAGTTGATTGTGAGGATAATAACCTGAGTTTTAGTAAGAAAGAAACTTTGGTACTCCAACCTCAAACAATCACAAGTTAAGAATTGTTAGGGTGCAATTAATGCACCCCTTTTTTTTCTAAAATTGAAAATGGAAAGCAAAAAGGGCGATCGACAATCAAGCAGAAAAAAGTTATGCCAGACTTTACTGTAGCTATCCCAACTTATAATGGCGCACATCGTTTACCAGAAGTGCTGGATAAATTGCGATCGCAAATCAACACAGAAAACTTTTCTTGGGAAATTATAGTAATTGACAATAATAGCACAGATAACACCGCCAAAGTAGTTGAAGAATATCAAAAAAACTGGTCAGAAAATTACCTATTAAGATATTGCCAAGAACAGCAACAAGGTGCCGGATTTGCTCGTCAAAAGGCTATCAAAGAAGCTAAAAGTAACTTAATTGGTTTTCTGGATGATGACAATTTACCAGCAGAAAATTGGATAGCAGCTGCTTATAGTTTTAGTAAAAAATACCCCAATGCAGGTGCTTTTGCTAGTCAAATTCATCCAATCTACGAAATTGAACCCCCAGAGAATTTTCGCAAACTTGCACCATTTTTAGCGATTACAGAACGAGGAGAAAATCCAATTTTATATGAGCCTTCCAGCAAGTTATTACCACCCTCAGCCGGATTAGTAATACGCAAGGAAGCTTGGTTAGAAAATGTCCCAGATAAGCTAATTTTAACAGGTAGAGCTAACGGGAAAATGCTCACCAGTGAAGATTTAGAAGTTTTGTCACATATTCAACAATCAAAATGGGAGATTTGGTACAATCCAGCTATGGAAATTTACCATAAAATCCCCCATTGGCGATTAGAGAAAACTTATTTACTTTCCTTAATTAGGGGCATCGGTTTAAGTCGCCATGTCACCAGGATGATTGGCGTTAAACCTTGGCTAAAACCATTGGTAATTCCTGCTTATATGGCTAACGATTTGCGAAAAATTATTTTCCAAATTTTGAAATACGGTAATAAAGTTAATACCGATCTAATCGCCGCTTGTGAAATGCAGTTATATATTAGTAGCTTAGTTAGTCCATTTTTTATTTGGCGCAAACTCTATTTAGAGAGTAAGTAAAATGATTGATATTACTGTGGCGATACCTACTTATAATGGTGCCAAGCGATTGCCTAATGTGTTGGAAAAATTGCGATCGCAAACAGTCACAGAACACTTTTCCTGGCAAATTATTATCATCGATAACAATAGTAATGACAACACCGCTGAAGTTGTAAAAAAGTATCAAACTGAAGAGAGTTTCCCCTATCCCTTAAAATATTACTTTGAAGCTAAACAGGGATTAGCAACAGCAAGACAACGCGCAATCAACGAAGCTAACAGCACATTTGTTGCCTTTCTTGATGATGATAATCTACCCAATCCTGACTGGGTTGCAGCTGCTTATTCCTTTGGCAAAACCCATCCTAAAGCAGGTGCATATAGTGGGCAAATTCACGCAGACTTTGAAGTAAAACCTCCAGAAAATTTCCAAAGAATACAAGCATTTCTTGCTATCCGAGAACATGGTTCGGAACCCCATTTATTTCAACCAGAAAACTTAAGGCTTCCTCCTGGTGCTGGATTAGTCATTCGCAAACAAGCATGGATTGAAAATGTTCCCCTTAACACTGTTCTTCAAGGAAGAATCAATGGCAGGATGATCGCAGGAGATGACTATGAAGCATTACTTTATATTTATAAAGCAGGTTGGGAAATTTGGTATAACCCCGATATGCACATTTATCATCAAATTCCCCACTGGCGATTAGAGAGAAATTACTTACTTCCTTTGTGTCGTGGTTGTGGTTTAGCTACTTGTCAACTACGTTTAATTAATGCTAAAAATTGGCAAAAACCTCTTGTAATCTCTCGAACTTTGTTAGGCAATTTGCGGAGAGTTACCTTACATTATCTCAAGTATCGTCAACAACTGAAAACAGATATTATTGCTGCTTGCGAAATGGAGTTTTTCTTAGGCAGTTTAATCAGTCCATTTTATATCTTTCCAAAATATAAGTCCTCAAATTAGTCTATTTATAAAATAGATTTATTCCCTTTAGACTTACTATTTTTTAGCTTAGTTAACCATCTTTGAAGCTGCTGATTCGGTAACAAGATTCCTAGCATTATTTTGAGCATTACTATTAACATTAGCTTGGGTTGCTGAGATAATAACGCTGGATTATTTTTCATTGCATACCATAAGCAACGTCCCGCCGTTAATGCTTTCTGTCTTTCTAAGGAACCAACAAGAACCCGAAAAGTCAGGTATTTATAAACATTGGCGATACTATATTTTTTTAAATGCTTTAATGAATTTGGAGCCTTAGCAAAGGCTTTTTCAATAACAGTTAAAGAGGCTTTCTCTTGCCTAAAAATACTCGAAGAAATCGAATTAGCTGACATTCGATATAAAATTTGGGGGATTGGTACAACTACAAAATCATATTGTGCGGCTAACCGGATTAATAAATCCCAATCTTCTGGGCCAAATAGTGATTCATCAAAGCCACCTACCTGATTTAACGCTTCTCTACGAATTAAAACATTAGAACCACTTTCAATAAAGTTTTGTAGAAGAAGCTGTTCATAAACATTACCCGTTAAAGAAACTTGGTTGCCAGGATATAAAAATTTGCCAGATTCATCAATATAAGTAGTCCAACTGTAAGCAACACCTGCTTGATGATTAACTTGCAAAGCTTTTAGTTGAGTTTCTAGTTTATCTGATGTCCAAATATCGTCAGAATCTAAAAAGGAAATAAACTCGCCAGTAGCTTGAGAAATTCCTCGATTTCTACTGGCAGATACCCCAGAATTGGGATAAGAAAAAACCTTTAATCTTGAGTCTTTTATGTTAGAAATAATCTTTAAACTTGCATCTTGTGAACCATCATTAATCACGATTAACTCAAAATCAGTGAAACTTTGGTTTAAAACAGATTCAATCGTTTCTTGAATCGTTTTTTCACTATTGAAAACCGGAATAATTACGGAAATGAGTGGCATAATAAATCACACTAGTTAAAATAACTCTAATTGTAAGTGACCTAGTATAGTTATAGTGTTAAATACACTCTTGAACTTGGTTATTAAATACTGTGAAATTTGCGGCGGCATGATTACCATGACAACTATTTTTAACAAAGCTTTCCAAATTACTCGCGTTTGCAACAAAGCCGGATCATTTTTTATAGAATGCCACAGTAACCTAGCTGCTATTAAACCCTGTTTTGGCTGTGGTTTGGCTTCCAAAGCTTTGAAAGTCAGACCTTTGTAAATATTAGCAATAGAATGCCTTTTTAAATGTTTTAGAGATTCAGGTGCTTGACTAAAAGCTTTTTCAATAGCTTTTAAACTAGCTATTTCCTGTTTGACAACGTTAGCAGATGCGGAATAGCTCAATTGTCGGTATAAAATTTGTGCGGCTGGTACACAAACAAAATGATAATTTGCTGCTAATCGCAACCACATATCTCTATCTTCTGATGGGACAACAGATCGATCGAAATTACCAACTTCCTGCAAAGCCTGTTTCCGAATCAGAGGGTTGGAACCATTTTCAATAAAATCAATTAACAAAAGCTTTGCATAGACATTTCCAGTGTCACTAATATGACTACCTCGACGAGATATTTCCCCTGATTCATCGATACATTTAGTCCAGCTATAAGCTACAGCAGCTTGAGGATTTTCTTGCAGTGCTTTTAACTGGTTTTCTAGCTTATCAACTGTCCAAAGATCGTCAGCATCAATAAAAGAAATAAACTCTCCATTTGCTTGACAAATTCCCCGATTACGACTTTCTGCAACTCCTGCATTGGGGTAGGAAAAAAGTTTTAAACGCTCATCTTGAATATGAGAAACTATCTCCAAAGTTCTATCTGTTGAACCATCATTAATGACGATTAACTCTAAATCTGAAAAGCTTTGATTTAAGACAGATTCTATGGTTTCTTGAATTGTCTTTTCACCGTTATATACAGGAATTACTACAGAAATCAGTGGCATAGTAAGTTTACCTCACTTGATTATTCATTTATTTTCCCAAGGGATTCCCTTTCTCATATATATTAGTAAAGCATCAACATTATATAATCTTTTAAAGTCATTTATTTTGGTTTTAGCCAATTCACTTGGCAGTAAAAACTGAGTGATGATTCTCAATACAATTTTCCAAATAAGTTTGGTTTTCAGCAATGAACGATCGTATTTTACTGATTCCCAAAGAAACTTCCCACTTACTAGAGTATTTGGTTTATTAGGAGAGGAGGTAAGCGATCGAAACAACAAATATTTATAAAAATTTCCTTTACTTAAGCGTTTCAATATTGGGGAATATTGCGGATTGCGATCGCAAGCTTTTTCAATTACCTCCATACTCTCTGCTTCCATGCGTAAAAGATTAGTAGACATAGAAGTAGAAGATATGCGATATAAAATTTGTGGCTTAGGTACTCCAACAAATTCATACTCAGCCGCTAACCGCAGCCACATATCCCAATCTTCACAAGATTTCCGCGACTCATCAAAATAACCAACTTTTCTTAAAGCTTCAGTACGAATCAGAATATTGGAACCACTTTCGATAAAATTACTTAATAAAAGATTTACACAAATATCGCCTGGGAAACTTAAATAACAACCTTTACCAAAACAATTATCTGATTCATCAATATAATCAGTCCAGCTATAAGCTACAGTTGCTAGTGGGTTTTCCTCTAAGGCTTTTACTTGTAACTCTAGCTTATCTGCCGTCCAAAGATCGTCAGCATCTATAAAAGAAATATATTCACCAGATGCTAAGTTAATTCCGCGATTGCGACTCGCAGCCAGACCAGCATTAGGAAAGGAAAATACTTTAATGCGGGAGTCTTGAATTTGGCAGACAATCTCTAAAGTAGAATCTTGGGAACCGTCATTCACAATAATTAATTCTAAATCTTTAATTGTTTGATTCAAAACGCATTCGACTGTTTGCTTAATAGTTTTTTCTCCGTTATAAACTGGTATAATTACAGAAATTAGTGGCATTTTAGCTGACTCAAAACTTACTTTTAGTTAAAAGGATCTATTTTCATGTATTGAAATAAAGCACTCACATTGTATAAATTTTTCTTTTTATTAATTACATACTGCGATAGCTTAGGTGGTAATAAAAGCATAGTTCCAATTTTTAATAATACTTTCCAAAAGACTCGTTTTTTTATCAAAGATGGATCGTACTTCACAGCTTTACTCAGTAATCTACCAGCTTCTAAACCTCTAGAAGGATTGGCAGACATATCAAGTACTCTAAAGGTAAAATCTTTGTAAAAATTAGCTAGGCTATGCTGCTTTAGGTTACGGGGTAAGGGTTTTTCAGCTTTATTAAAAGTGCGTTCTCTCACTAGCACGCTTGTTTCTTCATGCCTTTTAATGTTACAAGTCATGGAATTAGAAGAGAGACGATATAAAACTTGTGTATGTGGTACAGCCACAAAATTGTAGCGTGATGCTAACCGCAAATATAATTCATAATCTTGACTAGCAGAAAGAGTTTCATCAAAACCATTAACTTCAATAAAAGCTTGTCTGCGAATCATCGGGTTAGAACCAGTTTCCACAAAACAAGTGAGAAAAAGCTTTGCATAAATATCCCCATTTTCAGTTCTGTGGCTACCTGGACGGAAAAATTTCCCTGATTCATCAATGCAATCCATCCAACTGTAAGCAACAGCTGCTTCAGGATTTTCTTGTAATGCTGTTAACTGTAATTCTAATTTATCCGGTGTCCATAAATCATCAGCATCTAAAAAAGCAATAAATTCCCCAGAAGAGTGAGAAAATCCTCGGTTCCGACTAACGGCACCGCCAGCATTAGGATAGGAAAAAACTTTTAAGCGAGGGTCGGAAAACTGAGAAACAATTTCTAAGGTAGAATCTTGAGAACCATCATTAATTACTATTATTTCAAAATTATTGCAGGTTTGATTAATAACAGATTTAATAGTATCTCGAATTGTTTTTTCACTATTGTACGCAGGGATTATTACTGATATGAGTGGCATACTATTAACCCAAGTTTGCGGTTTGCGTTAGAACCTTATACCCATGTAGAAAAACACTGCCTTAGTACTGAGAAATTACTGATGGCGTATTAAGCGTATCTCTCCTATAATAGAACAAACTTAATTTAATTGTATTGAACAAATTATTAACTTCTTATTAACATCTAGCTTGTAGGTTATACCCATGCTGTTCGTCAACCTGAAGTCTCTGATTCCTCAATCTTGGAAAAGTAAAATCAAGTCTGGTGTCATCCGACCCTTAAAACGCGGCTGGGATTCTTTCCTTGACTTTATCGTAACTGAGTATAACTACCGCTTTCGCCGTAAAGAAATTCAGAAGCTTTTAGAAAATCAGCGAAACTTGCCGCGAGGACTCCACATTGAGGGAACAAATATTTGCAATGCTAAGTGTACTTTCTGTGCTTATCCACAAATGGAAAGACCGAAGCAAACTATGCCAATGGCACAGTTTCGTCAGCTGATCGATCAATATGTGGCGATGGGTGGGAAGTATGTTTCTCTGACCCCGATCGTTGGCGATCCTTTTGTCGATCGCCACATTTTTGAAAGACTCGACTACCTGAATCAACGCCCAGAAATTCAAGGATTTTACTTTTATACAAATGCAATTTTGATGAAGCCGGAAGTTAGCCAAAGGCTAATGGCCTATGGTGCTAAACTGAAAGTTCATGTTTCAATGGGTGGGTTCGATCGCGAAACTTACAAAGCAATCATGGGTGTCGATCATTTCGATCTGGTACGTCGCCACATAGAATCATTTATTGAAATTAAAACAAAACTTAATTCTCCTATTCATTTTGTCATCTCAGTTCGTTGTCCAAAATCAAAATGCACAGGCGAACTTTGGCAGCTGATCCGCAGTAACCAAGTTAAAGGAATATTAACCATTGAATGGCCTTATCATGGCTTTGATTCTTGGACAGGTAAGATTAAGGCGGAGGATTTAAAAAAGGTGGGCTTGGAACCTATGAGACCACCCTATAAACGGGGTGCTTGTGAACTTTTGTATATGCGACCTGTTGTACTAGCTAATGGTAAGGTAAATGCTTGTGCCTGTCGTGATGTGGAAGCACAATTAATCGTAGGTGATATTAACGAATCCAAGCTAGAAGAAGTTTGGACAGGTAAAGCGATCGACGATTTGATCGAACGCCACGAAAAAGGCGACTTTCCTGAAGTTTGTAAACGTTGTACCTGGTATATTAGTGTTTACAATCAGCGCCAAAGTACCATTCTCCAACCTTTACTGAATTGGAGTGAAGAAGATTCCTCTGAGTCCTTCAGGTTGTATTAAATTTCCATTTTCAGTAAAATTTCCCTCTCCTACTACCTGCCAACTTCACAGCGATTAGAACCCCCGTCCTTCTGGGATTGGGGTGCTTTCAGCAACAAATGGCTGATAAGTAGGGAAATCCGCATCATTTAAAGACGGTTATCCTTGAAACAGTTGGACAAGCGATCGCGCAAAATCTAACTTGGAGAAACTATCACTACCTGAATTTAACTTATGACCATGCTGGAACAAGGTACGATTACTATTCATAGCGAAAATATTTTCCCCATCATCAAGAAATCTCTATACTCAGGTCATGAAGTTTTCTTACGGGAACTAATTTCTAACGCCGTAGATGCCATCCAAAAATTGAAAATGGTTTCCCGTGCTGGAGATTTTACAGGGGAAGTCCCAGAACCAAAAATTACGATCGCCATTGACAAGGAGAAAAAAACCCTTTCGGTGACAGACAATGGCATCGGGATGACTGCTGATGAGGTGAAAAAATATATTAACCAAGTCGCCTTTTCTAGCGCCGAAGAATTTATCCAAAAGTACCAAAGTAACGGCGAATCAATTATTGGTCACTTTGGTTTAGGTTTTTATTCTTCTTTCATGGTGGCGCAAACAGTCGAGATTGATACCCTTTCTTACCAAAAGGATGCTCAAGCTGTTCATTGGACTTGCGATGGTTCGCCAAACTTTACTTTAGAAGATTCGCCTCGCACTCAACCGGGTACTACGGTTACTCTCACTTTACAAGAAGAAGAATTAGAATATCTGGAATCGCCAAGAATTCGCCAGTTAGTGAAAACTTATTGCGATTTCATGCCAGTCCCGATCGAACTTGATGGGGAAATATTAAACCAGCAAAAGGCAATTTGGCGACAGTCTCCTAGAGATTTAAAGCAAGAGGATTACCTGGAATTTTACCGTTATCTTTATCCTTTTCAAGAAGACCCTTTGCTGTGGGTACATCTAAATACGGATTATCCTTTCCAAATTAATGGGATTCTCTTCTTCCCGAAAATGCGACCTGATGTTGATGTTACTAAAGGTCAAATTAAACTATTTTGTAACCAAGTTTTCGTTAGCGATCACTGCGAAGAAATTATGCCGAAATTCCTGCTACCAATGCGGGGGGTAATTGATTCGCCAGATATTCCTTTGAATGTTTCTCGCAGTGCTTTACAGGTCGATCGCACTGTCCGCAAAATTGCTGACTTTGTAGCGAAAAAGGTGGGCGATCGCTTAAATGAACTCTACAAGGAAAATCGATCGGAATATATCACCTGCTGGCAAGATATTGGCACTTTTGTGAAATTTGGGGCGATGAATGATGATAAATTCAAAAAGCAAGTGGAAGATATCATTATCTATCGCACCACTTACAACCCAGGCGAAACAGAAGGCAAATCTGCTGATACGCCAACTGTAGAAGTTCAGGGACAAGAAGGCGATCCTTGGCAAGAAGTCAATCCAACTGCTAATCAAAAAGATGCAGAAGGTGGAATTTACACCACTATTAAAGAGTACTTGGAACGCAATAAAACCCATCACGAAAATCGAGTTTTCTACTGTAGCGATCGAGCAAGTCAAGCAACTTATGTAGAACTGCACAAAAATCAAGGTTTAGAAGTCCTATTTATGGACTCCTTTATTGACTCTCACTTTATCTCTTTCTTAGAAAGAGAGTTTCAAGATGTTAAATTCTCTCGCGTTGATGCTGAGTTAGATCAAACTTTGATCGATCGAGACAAAGCAGCGGAAATTGTAGACAGTGCAACTAACAAAACTCGCAGCGAATTAATTAAAGAAATCTTCGAGAAAGCACTGAATAAACCGCAAGTTACCATTCGCACCGAAGCGTTAAAATCTGACAATCCTCAAGGAACTCCACCTGCGATCGTCCTCTTGCCGGAAATTTTACGCCGACTGCGGGAAATGAATGCTTTAATGCAGCAACAAGCTGCCCAATTCCCCGAAGAACATACTTTAGTAGTTAATACCTCTCACCCACTAATCCAAAATCTGATTAGTTTGAGCCAAGGTAGCATTATCCAAGGTGAAGGTCAATCTCCCAGCGCCGAGTTAGCGGATATGATTTGTCATCACGTCTACGATCTAGCTTTGATGTCGCAGAAAGCCTTTGACGCAGATGCGATGAAAGCCTTCGTCGAAAGATCGAATCAAGTTCTAACTCGCCTCACCAGCAAATAACTAAATTAAGATCGATCGCTTACGTTAATGATATTTGTGGCGATCGATCTTTCGATAGTGCGCTACACTGCATTAACGCACCCTACAGAATGTGTCAGAATAGAAGATTGCAGCCAAAAAACAGAACACTGGAGAATTTTATGTCGAGAGTTTGTCAACTGACTGGTAAAAAAGCCAATAATGCTTATGCTGTTTCCCACTCCCACCGTCGGAACAAAAAGCTGCAAGAGGTGAATTTACAGACAAAGCGGATTTGGTGGGAAGAAGGTAAGCGTTGGGTAAAACTTCGCATTTCTACTAAGGCAATTAAAACTTTGGAGAAAAAAGGTTTAGCAGCAATGGCTAAGGAAGCTGGAATTAACTTAAATAAGTTTTAATTATTAATAATCCGCCCGATCGGTTTCCGATACAAGAATCCCCCCAATTCCGAAATCAAGGGAATTTCTGGGGGGATTCTGTTTTGCAGACGAGTTTTTTGCCTTTTCGGAAATCTTGCCCCGACGCTTTTAGTTAGGGTAGGGGCTTTCCCGTAGCCAACAAATTTATATTGCTTAAACTGCCCGAATGCTTTGCCCATTATTACATCTCTGCCTCTCTGTCCCTTTTCTCTTCTGAGGGTGATCGGTTTTTTGTCCGGTCTGGGTAACATAAGTCTAGTCCCTAATGAGAAACTTGTTTAAAGTTTTAATAAAGCTAGAGGAAAAATCTTCCTTTGGATTGTAGTTATCTCAGGGGCTCCCTTGAGATTATTTGGGATTGATTAGTCGTCTGTTGAGAATGTAGGCGCAAATGAAAAACTACTTTTTTTTGCACCATTTACTTTATGATCGCGATCGCACTTTCTCCCGGAGGCATATCACAACCATGAACAATCAGCCCAAGATAAACTTGATTTCTCCTCGATAAGGCTTCTGCCCTATCTACTACTATTTTCTTTCTACTGCCTCTGGCTCCGTTAAAATACACAAATCTTTTAACACAGATTTATTAGGCATAAATAAGGTATTTTCTCGGTTGCTGTAGAGGTTTTAGGTTGTTATTACAGAGACAAGCATTAAACTTTATAAAAGTTTTATGAACTACGCTAATTTTTTCGTGAATATTAACTCCCATTAGGGGAAAGCCATTCTTTATTTTCCCGTCGGTTAGAAGCCGGATTCTCTTAAGCCAGGAAAGCAGCCATGTTAAACCGCAGACAACTTAGAGCGATTAAAAGGGCATTTCGCAAGTTATTTAAAAAAACTTGGAAATTTGCAACTACTGTTACTAAAAATTTATTTGATTGGTTTTTACGCACCGTCTTACTGATTGGCGTTGGTAAGCAAAGACAGATTCATGCTAAAGCAGGTTTTATGCTGCCAACAGTGGCTTTACTGTTGGTAGTTGTGGCTTTAGTTGTTGGCACAATTCTTTTCCGTACTAGCAGCAGAACAAATCAGGTAATTGCTGAGCGAAATCAGCAACAAATATCCAACGCTGCTACACCATCTATTGAACGAGCTAAAGCAAAAATAGAATATTTATTTTCAAAAGACTCTCGCCTCAAAAATAACGGGATTACCGCAGAATCTGAACTACTCCACATGATGCTTAATGATGGAGAAGGTGTAGCTAAATTAGAAGATGGGAATCCCTATTTACTACCCGATGAAGAACAAATCGATATCAATGGAGATGGCAAGAAAGATACAGCTTGGATGTATCCGGTCGATTTGAACGTTGATGGACAACCAGAAACTTACGCTGCCTACTCCATCATCATGAAGTCACAACATCCTGAAGCTACAGATGAGGATTCTAATCCAATAATTGAAGTAGATCAAACAGATGATGATATCAAGAAAAAAGCTTCAAAATTAGTTGTTCGCAATGGCCCGGTAATTGCTGAAGCTCCGAAAGATTCAGGCGATGTCTGTAGCAAACTCGATCGCTTACCAGAAAAAGGTTGGAATAAATTTAATTCCACCAACTTAATAAAAACTTTTCAAGTGGTAGCTGTTACGGCGCAAAGAAAAGGTGATGGTAATCGCACTGTCGTCACTCAAGAATATCAACAAGACCGGGAATTAAGAAGAAACGCTAGCATTTGGTTCCGAGATGATTTGCATATCTATCCAGGTACTAAATTAAACTGGAACGGGGCAATGCACACTGAAGGCAGTTTGTTTGTCAATCCTCTTTGGAATAATGGTGACTTTACTACCTATCTGATTAGTGCGCCTGCATCCTGTGTTTATGACCCATCGAGCAATTCGGAGATTACTGTTTCCAGACTGGAAGATGTTCCAGGCATGGATAAGGATTATGCTTTTTATGGGCAAGTTGTTAGTGGTGATATTATTCAAGATAAGTTTGCCAATAACTATTCGTTGTTCCACATTCATGGCAGACCCCCTAAGACTGCTGATACTGACGCTAAAATAGACCAGAAGACAGACTCTGTTACTGGTGGTAAACCATCGGGAATTGCTCTCGATCCGGTGATGATTTTTACGAAGGACATCTCTCAAGCTAGAATAGCAGACAGCACTAACCCAAAAACATACAACAAAGACATCAGCACACAAAAGTGGAAAGATGATGCGGCTCTCAGTTCCAGGGTAAGAGCAGTAAGCAAAAAACCACCCTACCTTGACGACACTTATCGGGCTGATGACCGCTTAGGACCAAAACCCAAATATCTGATTGGCGAAAACATTCCCGATGTTGTTCTTGATGTTTCCAAAAAGAATGGCAAAAACATCAAAGAAGTTGCCCTTACGACTGAGCAACGAGATCGTTTACTCAACAACACAACCACAGTATCAGACACAAATTTCACGAAACTGGGCTTAGACGGTTATTGGGAACGTCGCGCCAGAGTTGAGGGAATGCGAATTATCGGTGGGGCAAGGTTAGAACTCGGCAACCTCTACGGTTGGGAAGGAGCAAACGATCCACTGTATCCGCTTTATCAAAGTGGTCTGAATCCTATTTCTCATGAACAACAACAGCGGCGCACTCTCAGAGATAATTTAGCGGCTGTCCAAGCTACAGCAGTGTTCCATAAAGCTATTAATCCTGATATTGCAGCCACTTGTGTCTCAACTACATCTCATCCAGGTACAAATTTCCCAGTTCTAACATCAATACAAGAAATACAAAACGAAGTAACTAGATACTCAAATAATCCCGGAGAACCGGAAGGTACTATTCAACAAAGTACTGACTTTAGACATGCAAATGAGACATTATTGCGTACCAACTTCTTTACTGGTAAAGGTACAAATGGCTGGGAATACGAGCCTAAATGGACAACCTTGAATGACTTAAATGGTGGCGAATGGGGCAAAGCCTTAAGGAACTTGGCTAATTTTGCCGGAGAAATAGACGGTGCATTTCCACCCATAAAGCAAGACCGAGTTTATCCTCATCCTTATCTATCAATGTGGGGTAATTTCTCTAACTTGCGACGTTCTTTAGAACAGTACAACCAAAGTATTGCTGATGACAGTTACAAGCAAACTGCTGCTTGTACTGTGGGTATGTTGGCAAGGAACGTTATTGATATTCAAAACTACAACCCACCAGGTCTTTACACAGAAATAAATGATGCTCTGAAGACTGTTTTCTCTACCCCACCCCCAGCAAATGATCCAATCACCCCACTAGGATTTCCAACCACAAATCCAAGACCTGATGATTTTATTACCCAAATAGCCAATCCGGTTGTTAAAGAAAAAGCTCGATTAGCTCACTTAAAAGAGCAGATTAAACGCGATCGAGAATGGGGTTTTGCACCAGTTCCGCAGACAACACTCAGTCAGCCTGTTTATTCCTATACAATCCAATTTCATTCCTCAGTTGCTACACCACCTCCGGGTGTTGTTGCACCATTCACATTTGCTGGTGTAGAGTATGATGCAAACGTTACTACGGATACAGCCATTAAGAAAAAGACGTTGCAAGTTGGCTGCAACTTTGGCACAGGCCCAGAAGGAAATAAATATTTTGGTTTAGGTCAAGCACCTACGACGGAAGAGCAGGAAAAAACGTTTATCCGTTTAGCAACTAGTCTCTGTTCCACACAGCCAAAATTCCCCTCACTTTATTACCTTTTCCCAACCACGAATCACGGTCGCAATCACCCTGATTCAGGAGATGATGCAGAACTTTATGTTCAAAAGACAAGTCCTATTCCCGCCAATTTTGAGCAACTCGATTTATCACAAATTGCCCTCAACCCCAAAAACGATATCGGCGATTTCAGGCTCCCAACTAGCCCACTCAAAGGCGATCGTCCAAATCCCCTGAAAATTAAGAGACCAAACAACAGTGATGGTTTCGTTTCGCTGCTAGATGCGGGAATCTTCAACGGTCGGGAAATGATGTCTGTGCGAACGCTGGATATGGATCTGGATTTACTGAGACAAAGCAGTATTGGGACAGACTCTTGGTTGCCCAGTAGCGGTATCATCTACGCATTCCGGGAAGATGCAATCAGGGAAGACGCTATCTCCAGACCTGAAAAAGGAGACTATACGAATCCCAACGACCCAGTGATGACTAATGCCACAAATACCGATGACCCCAGAGATCCGAAGATCAAAGACAATGGTATTTCTCCCAAAGCTGTAGATTTCTATCCTGATCCAGACCGCCGACCTTATGGTTTCCGGTTGAAGAATGGAAAAAACTTAAGTCGTCCTGATAGTGGAAGTTACAAACAACGGGGTTTAACCCTAATTTCAGACAATCCAGTTTATATTCAAGGAGATTTCAACGTACACAAAGCAGAAGAATTTAACGAAATTCTAGGAAACACTATCTACGATGTCGCTAAATTTTACAACCGCTCTAACCTAAATCCACAATTCGCTACTCCAGTTGGTGACAGTTGGCGACCGACAGAAATTCTAGCTGATGCCATTACTCTACTTTCTCAAGATTTCAGAGATGGCGACGTTGCATCAGGTCTCTATGGTGTCAAAGAAGAGGTGCAAAAAAATTCCTATCGCGCTCAAAATATAACGGATGACCGTAACGATTTTTGGGTTAGAGAAGATGGCTCAGTTGCTAACAGAATTGCAGATGTAAATTCTTTTCCCAACAAACTTATCCCAATCAAAATTTACCGAAATGGCAATCCACGCTCTTGTGATCCCAGTGGTAACATCCTCACTCCTTGTACTTCTTCAAATCCTCCTTCGGTAGACCTGAAAGTTGAGTTTAGCGATAACCCAACGGGCCAAAGCAGAAAAGACAAGATCAACACTGCCACTAAAGACGGAAAGCAAGAGGGAACAGAAATAAATGCAGTGCTGGTAAGTGGTACAGTGCCAGCCCGTGCTCAACAAGGAAACGGCGGTTTACAAAACTTCCCCCGATTTATCGAAAATTGGAAAAGCAATATTCCCTTGAAGATTCAAGGGGCATTTTTCCAACTCAACTTCAGCACCTACGCTACCGCACCTTTCGAGCTAGACAGCTGGGAACCTACCGAGAAACCCAAAACTGGAGAATACCGTTGGTATTACGAACCACCTACAAGGGTTTGGGGTTACGACGTAGGTCTACAGTATGTGGCAGCAGCACCTTTATCCAAACGTCTCGATCCTTCCGGTAAAGCTCGTAGTGAGTTTTACGAAGAACCAAAAGCTAACGATCCTTATATCTGTCTACTACGTAGACAAGTAGCAATTAAGGGAGGGCTGCAATCCGAAAGCATAGAAACAGTAAATAACGACTGTCCACAGTAGCTTCAGGA
Source organism: Floridaenema fluviatile BLCC-F154 (assembly GCF_041929135.1). Taxonomy (NCBI): domain Bacteria; kingdom Bacillati; phylum Cyanobacteriota; class Cyanophyceae; order Aerosakkonematales; family Aerosakkonemataceae; genus Floridanema; species Floridanema fluviatile. The sequence goes on from NZ_JBHFNS010000070.1 coordinate 138,072, forward strand.
GGTGAAGTATGTTGAGAAATACAGGTCAATTGAAAAAGAAAATTCCACCTATCTTGGGATTAGCCAAAGCCATCAGATTGCGTGAGAAAAACTCCCAAGGGGGATTAAGCTTACTGGAAATTTTGGTTGCCATTGTGGTGATAAGTGCTGTGATTTCGGCGATTACCCCAGCAATATTTCTTTCAGTAGCGTCTCGCGTCCAAAACCGTCGAGCGCAACAAGCACAGCAGTTAGCTAATGGGGCAGTCGATCGAGTCCGGCGTTTAGTAGCTAGCACATCTTATAGTGAAGAAGCTCTTAAGCGTGTAGTACCAGTTACAGTTGGTGGAGAACTCCAAGCATCAGACGTTCAACCTTCAGACAAGGATCAGTTGGTTGACTTGGACGGCGACACAATACCGGATTTTCGGGTACAAGTATTTCGCACTACTCTCAATGAGATAAAAGACCAGGATGGCAAAGGCAAACCCGTAATTTTCAAATTAGGAGTGCGAGTATACTTCCTTTTCCCTAATCAACAAAACCCACCTCTTCTGAAAGAACCTGCATCCCTAAAAATGACCAGTGGAATGGGCTGGAAAGACAAGGATGGGAGAATTCGTCCCCTAGCAGTTGCCTATACAACCATTGCCCAAGGCGACAACCCCGATGCTTTGTGTTATCTGGGTCAATCGCTAGGTAAATCTTTTGAGCAACAATGTCCAACGAAGTAAAATTCTCATGACCAATTAATTTTGTAGGGTGCGTCAGACCGCAAAACTTTCCAGCTTCTAAACTTTGAGGTTTTTTTGAAGCACCCTACATAGGAACACAATTTGTAAATCCTTTATCAATCAAACTTTGGATAATGTAACTGAAGAACTATGAAAGCAAAATTCTGGAAATTTCTCTTAAATCGATTTCAGCTTACTTCCAAAAAACGACAAAAAGCTGGATTCACTCTCCTTGAACTTCTGATTTCAACTATTATCGGTTTCATAATTATTACGGCTCTGCTATCCTTTATAGTCGATTTGTTACAAACAGACCGAAAAGAGTTTGCAAATTCGGAAACCCAAAGAGAAATGCAGATGGCGCTAGATTTTATCGCCGACGATCTGCGTGAGGCTGTTTATATTTACGATAATACCGAACAATCAAGAAAAGTAGAGGCAGTAACAGCTGATTCTTTAAAGAATGTATTAGGGTTTCCTAATGAATATAGACCTATTTTGGCTTTTTGGAAAGTAGAGCGGATACCGTATAATAATCCTGAAGATACGGAGATTAATTGTGGTGGCTCAGATGAGTGCAAAACACTAGAAATTAGGCGGCGCTCTTACACTTTAGTAGTTTACTTCCAAGTAAAAAACCCACCTAACGATCCCAAGTGGAAAGGTAAATCTCGAATTGTACGATATGCTCTGCGTAAGTATAAAGATGTGAATTCATTAGCATATAACAATGGTTATGCAGACCCTAAAGGAAAAGATAGTAAAACCGGAAAATATACTAGCCCTGCATTATGGCCTTTTGATGTTAGTGGATCTGGAAAGATTTCAACGGGGGGAAGTCCAGAATTTCCACCAGGAGGGCCACCAGTGTTGGTTGATTTTGTAGACGATCCAAATATAGCTCCGATACAAGCCAATGAAGAAATGAAAACTTGTAACTCTAATAATGAGAATAGCCCTCTTTTTACTCCTCCAGGTGAAGATCCACATTACAAGCGCGTGCCAGAAAAAGCAGATGATTCTTCTTCTAGCTTTTTCGTTTGTGTCAAAACAGTTGATTCAGTAAAATTGGGAGCTAATCAAGATGCAATTATCTATTTACGGGGTAATGTAGATGGAAAAGTACCGGGTCAGAAAACTAGCAAATCTAACCCATTAATAACGCTAAGAACACAAGCATTTGCTCGTGGGGTAATTGATAAGATTATTGGTGAATAGTCTGAGCATCAAACATAGACAATTTATGTGGTGTCGAGGAAAATTCTTATTTAGATAATGCAACTTAATAAGAGGGTATTTTCATGCTGAAACTTAAAAAGAATCGCAGAAAAATTAGCTTGGGTTTAAACCAGCCAAATGCAGGTTTTACCCTGATAGAAATGGTAGTAATTATCGTATTAATAGGTGTTTTAGCAACAATAGGTGCTAACAGTTGGCTGGGATTTTTAAGCAGACAAAGACTGAGTAGCGCACAAACGGAAGCAGTAACCATCATTCGGGATGCCCAAGCAAAAGCTAAACAGAAAGCAATAGTTTACACAGCTTGCTTTAGAGATGATGGCAAAAAAGTTCAATGGCAAGTAGCTCGTGTAAACGCCAACGAATGCGGCAAAATTCAGGGTTGGAATAATTTGAGTGGGTCAGATGCTAATACAATTGCTATCGATCCTGCTAATTCTAAGTCTTCAGACTCAAGTTCTGGAATTTACTACACCTTCTCTTTTAGAGAAAAAGGCTGGGTGCAGCCAAAGCCAAATCCTTCTGTGAATCCCGACACAATCGATAATAGTGTAGACCAGGGAAAAATCACCTTCATTACTAGAAATCAACCTCAAGCTTCTAAACGCTGCGTTGCCCTTGCTACATTACTCGGTAGTTTGCGTACAGCTAGCAATGACGAATGTAAATAATTCGGTTAAATTAACGGAAATCAACGAAAAAATGCCATTGCCATCTCAGCAGCAAATCAGTAAGCACACGGTTGGGAAAAAACGTACCTGAGCAGAAAATAAAAACAGGTGCGTTTACGATTTTAGTCAGATGAAATGGCAAACTTGTAAATCAAACTATGGATTTACCTTAATTGAGTTAATAGTTATTCTTGTAGTTATTGGGATATTAGCAGCGATCGCTACCCCGATTTGGCTAGCATTCCTAAATCGATTAGCCTTAAACACAGCCCAAGCCGAAGCCTTAACCATCATCAGAGAAGCCCAAAGCCAAGCCAAAACCAAACAACGCTACTGGGAAGCCAGTTTTCGCCAAAAAGACGGGCGAGTGCAATGGTCACTTCATCCAGAAAATAGCTTAGAAAATACCTGGGTGTGGAATAGCCTGAAAAACGAAAACTCTCATAGAATTGCGATCGATCCATCCAACACCACCTTCAAACAAGAAAACGGAGCCTATAGCATCCGCTTCCAAAACAAAGGCTGGGTCATCCCCCCACTAGGTAGAATCACCTTCATTACCCCCAACAACAACTCAGTAAAAGCACCGAAACGTTGCGTTTGGGTATCCACCTACTTAGGAGCCATCCGCACCCAAAGCGACCAAGGATGCCAAAACTAAAAAAAGCGATCGTCGTATCAACTTCACTCATCCAATTTAACTCCATAGTCGATTTTAATCGACATCGAGCTATTAGCCTGGAGAGCATCCCAATTATTTCCAAAATTGGGATACTTCCTTAGCCTCGCTAATACAAACTAACTCCCTACGACTCAGTAGCCTCCACATCCAACACTTCTTGTTCGATCGCCGCCGAACGTTCCAACTTCAAAATCAACACACCCAAAGGCGGCAAACACAAATCCACTGAGTAAGGCTGATTATGATACCACCAATCATCAGTCCACTTACCCCCTAAATTCCCCATATTGCTCCCACCATACTTCCGAGCATCGCTATTAAACAACTCCTTGTAAAAACCAGCTTCCGGCACACCAACTCGGTAATGGCTATGAGGTTGCGGCGTAAAATTACACACCGTCACAATAAACTCATCAGAATCCTTAGCACGACGGATAAACGAAACCACACTATGACGATTATCGCTACAATCAATCCACTGGAACCCAGCTTCACTAAAATCCTGCGTATATAAAGCAGGTTCGCTTTGATACAAATGATTCAACTCCGTCATAAACAACTTCAATTCCTTATGACGGTCATATTGCAACAAATGCCACTCCAAATCCGCCCAAACATTCCACTCACTCCACTGACCAAACTCCATCCCCATAAACAGAGTCTTCTTCCCAGGATGAGCATACATATAAGTCAGCAACGCCCGGACACCAGCCATCTTCTGCCAATCATCCCCGTGCATCTTGCCAACTAACGGACTCTTACCATGCACCACCTCATCATGAGACAGCGCCAACATGAAATTCTCGCTGTGGTGATACCAAATACTAAAAGTCAAATTATTTTGGTGGAACTGCCGGAACCAAGGGTCCATGTGGAAATAATCCAAAGTATCGTGCATCCACCCCATGTTCCACTTCAAATTAAAGCCCAAACCACCCACATAAGTTGGCCAAGACACCATCGGCCAAGAAGTAGACTCCTCAGCGATCGACAGAATTCCAGGGAAATAACTAAAAATGACATGGTTCATTTGGCGCAGAAAATCCGCACCCTCAATATTTTCACAACCACCATACTGATTAGCCACCCATTCCCCATCAGGACGACAATAATTCAGGTAAATAATCGAAGCCACCGCATCCACCCGAATTCCATCAATATGGTACTTATCAAACCAAAACAGCGCATTCGCCACCAAGAAATTCCGCACCTCGTTGCGACCATAGTTAAACACCAAAGTCCCCCAACCCTTGTGCTCTCCCTTCCGGGGGTCAGCGTGTTCGTACAAATGCGTCCCATCAAAGAAAGCCAAACCATGACCATCCTTGGGGAAATGTCCCGGCACCCAGTCCACAATCACCCCAATATCATTCTCATGGCACTTATCCACAAAATACATGAAATCTTGCGGCTTACCAAAACGAGAAGTCGGCGCATAAAACCCAGTCACCTGATAACCCCAAGAACCATCAAAAGGATGTTCCGCCACAGGCAACAACTCAATATGAGTAAAACCCAACTCCTTCACATAAGGAATCAAATAATCCGCCAACTCCCGATAAGTGAGGAACCGCGCCCCAGGTCTAAGTTCCGAAGTAATAACTACAGGTTCACTTTCCCCATTAGGCAACCGCGCAGGTTCATCCGAAGAAGCGTGCAACCAAGAACCCAAATGACATTCATAAACCGCTATTGGTTGATTCAAAGGCTCAGTATAACGCCGCTTTTCCATCCATTCCTGGTCATTCCAGGTGTAAGTACTTAAATCTGTGACAATAGAAGCGGTTTTCGGGCGAACTTCCTGTTGATAACCATAAGGGTCGCTTTTCTCGTAAATATGACCTGCGTGATTTTTAATCTCAAACTTGTAATGCTCTCCCACACCCACATCAGGGATAAACAGTTCCCAAATCCCATTTACCCGCCTTGCCATCTGATGTTTGCGCCCATCCCACCAGTTGAAATCACCCAATAAAGAAACATTTCGCGCATTTGGTGCCCAAACCGCAAAATATACACCTTTAACCCCGTTGACTTCGGTTAAGTGTGCGCCTAACTTTTCATAAATTCGGTGATGATTTCCTTCGCCAAACAGATGAATATCAAAATCTGTGATATGGGGAGAACGGAAAGCATAAGGATCGTATATTACGCTTTCATGTTCCCCTTCTTTGACCCGCAATTGATAGTTGGCTAGCTCTGGCACATCAAGAACACATTCAAAAAAGTGGGCATGATGTACAGACTGCATCGGATAATCTTTTCTTTGTTCCGGCAGACGTACCCAAACTGCATCAGCATTGGGCAAGTAGCTCCGCACCACCCAGACGGTTTTGCCATTCTGTTCTATTGTATGAGGCCCTAGTACTTCAAAGGGGTCATGATGCTGATTCCAAACAATTTTGTCAATCTGTTCTGGGGCAATGGTTATGGACATGAGGCTACCTACCTAAATATCGACTTAACTAACTTGGTTTGAACAGGAGAGTGGTCTAAGGATAGTTTATATTTATAAACATTTTTTTACACAGATTCCGCCAGAAAGACACTTTGTTGTAGAGACTTTAGTCGAATTAAAAATCTAAAAACGGCAGAACTAAACGAATTTGGGAACGAAGACGCAGTAGGAAAATCAAATGCTTAATCTCACGACTAACCATCGGTTGAGGTGGGGAATCTAATTGCAGAGATGCCTGTAACTCAGCATATTCAGCTGCACTCAAAAGTTTACCATCGATCGGACTTCGCCCCTCAGTAATTATCTCCGTTCGCAAAATCTCTTCCGGTATATCCTCCGGCGGCGGTAATGCTTGCACTACACTGGCAGAAAATAGCCACCAAGGTACAACACCACCTAAAATCACCCTCTTTTCCCATCTCCTCATTTGTCCACCCGCTCCTCTACCGTTCTACCTCAACTAATCCCGGTGGCAACGGCTCTCGACAAATTTCATGAATTTCTTTTATCCTCTCAAATAACCAAGGATATTCCTGTCGATACTCAGGAATTAAAGCCAAAGGACTCAACAAAGCCGCTGCTGCTATATCCGCAACAGTTAAACTTTCTCCCACTAAATACGGACGTTCCTGCCAAGGTTGTAATACCGCTAATGCCAACTTAATGCGTTCTTTCGCCAGATGCACCGTAGCGGCATTAATCTGATACTGACGACGCACCACTTGAATTAAAATTTGGCTAGACCAAGAAGGATCGATTTGCTTACCAACTCCGGCTCGAAAATCATAATAAACAAATCTAGTCGCAGTGCCAATACTTTCATCCAACCAATCTTCTAACATCCAAGCCGCCGTTTGTTGCTCTGGTGGGGGTAATAAACTTGGTTGCGATCGGTAGGATTCCAAAAACTTCAATATTTCGGTAGAATCTGCGATGTACTCAGCTTTACCCGACTCTCGTGGCAATAGCACTGGTACAGTACTTAAACCCGTCATTGGTTTGAGCTTTAACCGATGCAATCCCGGCGTTAAATTCTCAACTTTGTAGCTAATTCCTTTATATCCCAATGCCAAACGCGCCTTACGACAGTAATGGGAAGTACTAAATTGAAGTAAAAGCATTCAGAAAACAGCTACTATCACTTAATCCAAAATTGGTCAAGGGTAAAGGTTTTTTCTGCCTTTTCCCTTGTACCTGTCACCAAAAAACTCATCGAAAAAGGCAGAACTCCTTCCCATGAGAGAAATTTTCGCCTAACGCAGCGAATAATTCTTGTTAACCAAAAATAAATTTTTAGCCACTGTAGCTAATGAAGAGTTAGCAATTCCTTATGGACTTGCGGGAGTTCCTGCTGGAGTTGTCGGCGTTGCTGCTGGAGTTGCTGGAGTTGCTGGCGCTACAGGAGTTGCTGGAGTTGTTGGTGTTGCTGGTGTTTCTGTTGCTTGCTCACCACAAGCTGCCAAAGTAAAAGCCAAGCCAAGTCCGAAAGCCACAGTCAAAAATTTTTTCTTCATACACTCCTCACTGAGTTAGTTAGTGCAGATTGAATTACCTGCTAGATCATGATAATAACATCGACAGTCTAACCGTCAAGCTGACGCTGTGATGGAAGATCTTGCTGCTTGACAGTCTCACCCTCAAGCTAAGCCGTCGCAAATTATAACACAGTACAAGTCTGCTAGATCTAAAAATTGAGTTTTGTCAAGTTAATCTAGCTATGATTAAGTCTGGATAAATGAATTGGAGAAGCGAAATATGTCAGTTGCACCTAAATCGAAAATTTCGTCACAAAGGTTAGCAAAATTCAAAATTAATTCTTTGTCAGAAACGGCACCAATTTGGGTGCAATGGTTAATACAATCCCAGAGATACACCTCAGCGATCGCTTTTATTTTAATCAGTGCTACACTTTCATCTTATGCTGCCATAGTTTATTCCCAACAACTGTGGAATCAGGAATACCAAAAACTGCAATCCCTGCAAAGAAAAGAACGCGAACTAACCACAGCCGGAGAACTCCGAAAAAATCAACTTGCCGAAACAGCCATCACTCCCAATCAAGGATTAGTAGCTCCCAGCCCAGAAAATAGCCTATTCTTAGAAGCAGCACCTCAAAGACCAGCAAACAAAATTACTAAGTCCCCGATTAAATCCTCTCCTGTGCCTCAAAATAATCCCACTCCTTTAGGATACTAATGAGCTTGATTAGAATGTTGAAACAGTGATTTCCGCTACTTTAGAGTCAAAGAGTTTAGTATTGCCATGTTTTTGTTAATGGCAGTACAATAATCAGACTAAATCTAATCCTTCCTACTTTACTGGTATGAAACGCCTGGGCGCAAATTATCTACCATCTATAATTAAAGACCCAAAAGAAATTCGCTTAGTAGTAGTGTGGATAATTTTGTTTTTGGGAGGATTAGGATTGTGCTGGAATTTATTTCGCTTGCAAGTTGTCCGCGGCCCCTTTTTAGAGCGTTATGCTAGACAGCAGCAAGAAATTACCCTGCGTCCCTTTGTGCCGCGGCGTAGCATTGTCGATCGCAACAATAACGTATTAGCGGTCGATCGTCCAGCCTACACCCTCTACGCTCACCCGAAAATTTTCCGCAGACAAACCAAAGAAGAAATAGCCAACCAACTAGCCCCCATCATCGGCATACCAGCCACCGAACTCCTGCAAAAATTTAACAGCGCCCCTAGCGGCATTCGGATTAAAGACGGAATCTTACAAGAAGTAGCCGATAAAATCATAGCCATCAGACAAGACGGCTTAGAACTAATTCAAAACTACTCCCGCCTTTATCCCGCACAAGAAACCGCAGCTGATATAGTCGGTTACGTCGATGCCAATCATAAAGGACAAGCAGGTTTAGAATACAGCCGAGAAACCATCCTAGAACGTTCCTTAAAAGTACTCAGATTAAATCGGGCTGGTAATGGTGCAGTCATGCCAGACCATGCCCCAGAAGGCTTATTAAACGCTGATGATACCCATTTAAGACTAACCATCGATGTCCGGCTACAACGTGCCGCCCGTGAAGCTTTAAAAATAAAAATGGCAGAATACAAAGCTAAACGAGGTACAGTAATTGTCATGGATGCAAGGGACGGTTCCTTGCTAGCATTAGTTGCCGAACCTACCTACAATCCCAACGAATTTTATAAATACGACAAATCTCTCTACAAAAACTGGGCAGTAACAGACCTCTACGAACCAGGTTCTACCTTCAAACCGATTAATGTTGCGATTGCCCTAGAAAGTAAATCCATTCAACCCGACAGCGTTTTCCAAGACAGCGGCGCGATTAAAGTTAGTAAAAAAGTGATTAGAAATGCTGGCGGCGCAGGACATGGCAGAATCAACGTAACGAAAATTGTCCAAGTTTCCAGCAACGTTGGCATGGTACAAATGATGCAAACTCTCAAACCCAAAGACTACCATAGCTGGTTAAAACGTCTGGGAGTAGGTTCATCCTTGGAAAGCGACCTTCCTTTTCGAGCCGTTAGCAAACTCAAGTCAGAGCAAACTTTTACTACTTTACCCATTGAACCTGCTACGGCTGCTTTCGGTCAAGGTTTCTCGATTACTCCCTTGCACTTAGTCCGCATGACCGCTACCCTGGCTAACGGTGGCAAATTAGTCACTCCTCATGTAATTAAAGGTTTATATAACTCCAAAAACGAACTCACCTGGGAACCTACATTACCGCCACCGAAAGCTGTCTTCTCCCCAACTACTGCTAAAACAGTGGCAGAAATGATGGAAAGCGTAGTCAAAAATGGAACTGGTAGAGCCGCTCAAATTCCCGGTTATCGAATTGGTGGTAAAACAGGTACAGCCCAAAAAGCTAGTCCTAAAGGTGGTTACAGCGATGCAAAAGTGACCAGTTTTGTGGCTATTTTGCCTTTAGAATCTCCTCGTTACGTAGTCGCAGCAGTGGTAGATGAACCAAAAGACGGTTCTGGTGCTTCTGTAGCCGCCCCAGTGGTGAAATCAGTTATGCAATCTTTAATCAATATCGAAAGAATTCCCCCCTCTAATCCCAAGGTTTTGGAAACTTCTTCTTCCAATGAGGCAGGGGAGCAGGGGAGAATGGATTTGGATTGAACTTATCCTCTACTTAAACTTTGCTGGATTTTTTGCCATAGGTGTTCGTGGGTTTTTGAGGGTTCTGTACAACTGAGTCCTTGGCAAACTAAGCCTACGGTTCCGGGTGGGAGTTTGTCTGTCAAAATGATGACAGCGGTGGGGAGATATTGTGGTTTGAGAAATTTTAATTCTTCGCTATTGGTGCGAATTAAGGTGTGGTTACGATACCAGTCTAAGGCGGTGAAGAGGCTGGGGCAAGCTGAGGGGGATTTGTTCATGATTTCGCTAAAGGCTTGGAGGGCTTGCTCGGCGAGATCGAGATATGTTAAATCTTCAGTTAACAAAGCTAATCTGACTAAGTTAGCGATCGCAATTCCATTAGCAGAAGGAGTAGCATTATCAATATAACTCCTCTCTCTAACCAACAAGTTATTACTCGCATCACTGGCAGTATTGAAATAACCCCCTAATTCCACACTCCACAAAAATTCATCGAATTCATTTTGCACCTGTTGGGCTTTTTCTAACCAAAATTCCGCGTTTTCTGACTCAACTCCTAATGTAGCTTGGTGCAAATCTAACAGTGCTTTAATGAAAAAAGCATAATCCTCAGACTGCGCGGAAACTGCTACTTCCCCTTCATAATTAACCCGGTGAAAACGGTCTTTTACCCATTGATTTTCTAAAATAAACTTAGCCGCCTGAATCGCAGGATTTAAATAATTTTCTTCTGCAAACACAGCCGCAGCCCTAGCTAAACCTGAAATCATTAAACTATTCCAAGCCACAATCATCTTCGTATCTGTGACTGGAGGAATTCTTCCCGCCCATTTTTTCGTCTTTGCTTCGTGATTATTTCGGGCAGGTGGAAAAGTTTTTAATTCGTCGGGTTTAGCACCATAACGAACAACGAATAACTTAGTAAAAGCTGATTCTATTGTCAGGGCGGGTTTTGTTGTTAACTCTTCTGTTGCTTTCTCAGATTTATCTGCTAAACCCGCCCCTACAGGACTAGGGTCACGCTTTTGTAAAACATTAGTTCCCTCAAAATTTCCTTCAGGTGTAACCGTGAAATACTGTTGAATTTCGGTTAATTCTTCTGGAGATAACAACTGCTGTAATTCTTCATAACTCCAGACATAAAAATCACCTTCTTCTGGTTCTAAATCTTCTGGGTCGTTAAAATTATCAGCATCTTGGGCAGCATAGAAATAACCTTCAGGGGCAGTCATTTCCCTAGTTAACCATTGTGTTGTCAGGGAAATTGCCCTTTCAAAAGCAACCTCTTTCACTCCCAAAGCCGACAAATTTGCCAAATATTCGACAATTTGACCATTATCGTAAAGCATTTTTTCAAAGTGCGGCACAGTCCAAGTCCCGTCAACTGTGTAGCGATGAAAACCACCAGCTACATGATCGAAAATGCCTCCCAATGCCAAATCTAAACCTCGCTTAGTGCAAAGCTGTTTTACCGGATACTTGCTAGCTAAGTTAAATCTGCTACTTCGCAAAGCTACTTCTGCGTAAGGAATCATCGGAAAATTTGGCCCAGAACCGCTGTGACTCAAAACACCCGTATTGGTTTCTAAACCTTTACCGAGTAAAGCGGTATTTATTTCTACATTAGGAGAAGATACCATACTGGCTGATTGCTGCAAATAACCGAGAATTTCGGAAGTGACAGAATCAACTTTGGCTTTTTCCGTGTCGTAGTGACGGCGAATCGCTTGGAGAACTTGCAAAAATCCTGGTCTTCCGTAGCGAGGTTCTACGGGAAAATAAGTGCCACCATAAAAAGGTACTAAAGTATGAGGGTCTAAAAAGACATTTAAAGGCCAACCGCCTTGCCCTGTCATCATTTGTAGCCCTTGCATATAGATGCTATCTATGTCGGGTCGTTCTTCGCGATCGACCTTAATAGCGATAAAATTATCATTCATGTACTCGGCAATACTTTGGTCAGAAAATGCCTCTCCTTCCATGACAGTACACCAATGGCAGCTAGAGTAACCGATCGAAAGGAAAATCGGTTGATTTTCCTGACGGGCAACTTGCAAAGCTTCATCGCACCAAGACCACCAGTTGATTGGATTTTCGGCGTGTTTGCGAAGGTAAAGACTGGGAGATTGGGCAAGGCGATTGGTCATGATTGCTTCCTGTGACGTTGAGCTTCTTTAGAAGTTTAACGTGCAGGTTAGCGGATCGTAGGTATTATTCAATTCGATTATCTAATTGTTTGGTAAAGCGATCGTTTAAGCGATCGACCCAGCGATAGAGTAAAGTTATTGAAGTTTTGCTAGCGTGGGATATTCTGGCTGAAGTAATAGTAGAAAAATTGGGCGAACTAGTTGAGGCTAGCACTTTAATTAATATTGTCAGAATTACAGCTTGCAATAATCTTTTTGGCATCACTCACTCCTCGTTGGCAGTTGGAAATACCGAAATTTGGTATTTCCAGTGGCGATTGTACTCAGGTGATAAGAGAACTGACAGGGAACTAGTTGAATTGTTCCTAAAACCAACTTAAAATTACTAGGGCAATCACCAACCAAATCAGGAAGCAACGTCTAGTCAGTCCTGTTGCTTGTTTAATTTTCTCAGCAGTAATTGGATAGATTGGATCTCCTAATAAAGGTTTTTGTTTCGCAACACCACGATACCAATTAGTACCTCCTAACTGTACGCCGAGCACAGCAGCATAAGCACATTCACTCCAGCCAGAATTAGGACTAGAATCTTTGACAGCATCCCGCTGACAGATTTGCCAAACATACCTTGGTCTACCGGATAAAATTGCTAGGGTAACAACTAATAATCGGCAAGGTACAAACGTGAGAATATCTTCTTGTTTTGCACTAAACCATCCTATATATATATAAGGATGTTGTCGATAACCTACCATTGAATCGAGAGTACTGGCAGCTTTATAAGCAAGTGCCAAAGGAACACTTCCCACTCCCGGTAAAAATGCACCTAAAATAGCATAAAACAGCGGTGCTAACACTCCGTCGGTAGCATTTTCAGTGACAGTTTCTAAAACTGCCCGCAAAATTTCTGTTTCGGTTAATTGATCGGTATCCCGACCAACATATCGACTTAAAATAGAACGGGTAGCAGCAATGTCTTGTTGGTTAAGTGTTTGCAATACTTCTTCTGCCGCTGTTCTTAAGCTACGTCCGGCAAAGCAACTTGCGAGCAGAATACTTGCTATTATGATTCCTAATAAAGGATGTAACCTTTGGGCAGCTTGGACGATTAACCAACCACCGATCGCGCTGCTAGTTACTAATCCGATACCTAATACTATGCCAGCGATTCGTTGTGCTAGAGGATGGTGCAAATATTTCTCAGTAAAGGTTTGAAAATTGTGAATTACCCAACCCATGAGGCGCACTGGATGAGGCCATCCCCAAGGATCTCCTATTAAATAGTCTAAGGTGGCAGCGATCGCCAGAATTACTTGATGATTGCTCAACTGATCTGATGACTAAACAACAAAACTTGTTTCTTCCCCTAATGCTGCTTGCCAACTTCGGGCATCATAGTATAAATCTTCTAAGGTGATACTGTACAGTGCTTCTTTTAATTTTTGATGCAATCGTCGCCAGATAGTAAACGTTACCCAATCTTCCGCTATTTTGGCATCGGGAGTGTGGCGGGGTAGCGGTTCAATTGTTTCTCCAACTGCCTCTAAAATTTGTCCTAATGAAATTCGATCGGGGGGATTAGCTAGTTTATATCCGCCTTGAGATCCGCGGACTGATTCTACTATCCCTGCCCGCCGCATTTCTATAAGTAATTTTTCTAAATATGGGGCGGGGATTTCTTGCCGTTGAGCGATCGCTTTCACAGAAGTCGGCCCATATCCAGGCTTTTGACTTAAATCTAACAGTGCCTTTACACTGTAATGTCCTTTAGTAGTCAGCTTCATCTTTAATTTACAATATCGAACAGTTTGAGGACTTTTCTGGGGAATAGACAAAACTCAGGGATCATACTGTGAGACAAGTTTTACTTATTAGATAACATCCGATCGGTAAGGGTGTTTTGTCTTACCTCAGCTTTACTCCTAGTAAAACGATTTATTGGAGAATTTATTTTAATAACCACCCTCCATAAGATAGATGTAGGTGTTGCGATCGATCCTCTGACATTCTCCATCTAGTTTCTCTCACCCTCCCTTACCTAGTCAGCTGATTAATCTGAAGCAAAATATCATCAATATTTACCGTTACTATCTTGAACAATTGACAGCTAAGGATATAAGATAGATGTGTGAGTTGATAAAAAGCTATAGCTTCATAAGCAAAAGCAAAACACAACTCATGTAGGATACTATAAACTACTTGAAGTAATTCTTTTTGAGTCAAGTTAATGAATAAAGGCAAAAAGATCGAATCGTTAGTTGGCGAAGCTCTATTAAAGAAAGTCAAAGAGCTAGACAACCTAAGCAAAGAAGAAAAGGCGAAAGCCTGTGGCTACTACACAGTGACAAAAAATGGTGTAGAGCGTGTCAACATGATGAAATTCTTGAATGCTCTGATTGATGCCGAAGGCGTTCAGTTAGACAGCAAACAAGGTGGAAATGGTCGTGGCGGACGCAGTGCTAGCTATCGGATCAGCGTCCAATCTAACGGTAACTTATTAATTGGCTCGGCTTACACATCACAAATGGGTTTGAAGCCAGGAGATGAGTTTGAAATTTCTTTAGGACGTAAGCATATTCGCTTACGCCAAATTGATAGCGACGGCAATCCCGCTGAAGAGGAATAAATTCCTGTTGCAGCTAGACTGTAAAAGCAGACACCTTCAGCTTGAAAAAACTTTCGCTAGCTCTAGAAGCAAAAGTTTTCCCGAAAAGTTAGCTTTGATTCTTATTAGTAATCGATTAACCTGTGACAATGGGAATCACTGCATGAGGTGGCTGTAACGCCAAAAGGTAAAAAAAATTGGCTTAAGAGAGCTTAAATATTTCTAAGTTAAGAAAGCAAAGGCAAATTAAACTGCATCCTGAAAAAAGCTAGGAGAATAATTGCTGATGTGCGATCGCCATAAGCAAAATCTCCGCCAAATACCCAGCGAAGCCAAGCCTAAATCGAGAAAACTTTTCCCTAACTCCTGAAAAAGTTAACCTCAAAAGCGAGTGCTTCAGCAAAAAAAAGACCGGGAAGTTGCTTTTAGCTGTCCGGCTGAGCAATAATTCCCGATCGAATAAGGATACTTACTTCTTTGATTTTAATGGTGCAGTTGAGAAACGGTTTGCTTAACTTGAGATCCAGGCAACTCTTGAGCCAACATGGGCAAGTAGGGACTAATTGCTTGATGAGTAACTGCCACACTACAAGCCAAATTAATTCCATCCTGTTCCAGTAAACCTAAAACTTGCTGCGGACGATCTCGTGCCACCACTGGTAGCTGATGCAAACCACGCGCCGCCATGCGGGACAAAGCATCAGCAAGAGACTCATCTTGATAAGCGTAGAGTATCTCTCTGGTGCAAATATCAGCCAGCTTTTGGTCAAGGATATTATACCCAGAGAGACTGTTTTCGGCGCGTGCGATCGCCCGATTAATATCTTGCAAAGTCACTAAACCAATCAACTGCTCTTGGTCATCAACCACCAAAGCATTATGAGACTGATGATTAGTCAAAGAAACACCAGCTTGTAAAACTGGTAGAGAACCCGAAAGCAACAACTTAGGGGGCTGCATAGCCGCCGACACAGGCATTTTTTTTAAGACCTCAATATTTTGGTCTTTACTCAAATTTACACCCATCTGCTGAAGATTTAAAGCTTGAGTAGCACTTGGTTTAAGTAACTCCACCAACCACACACTTAAACCCACAGCAGCCATCAAAGGCAAAACAATCCGGTAATCTCGCGTTAACTCAAACAGCAACAAAATCGCCGTCAGCGGCGCACGCACGCTGCCAGCCAAAACCGCCGCCATCCCCACCATTGCATAAGCAGGAGGCCCCGCCATACTAGCACCCATTCCTGGCAACAGAATAGCCAGAGTTTTCCCATAAGCAGCCCCTAAAGAAGCCCCCAAAAACATCGCCGGAGCAAACACACCACCAACCAAACCGCTACCCACACTCAAAGCCGTCATTACCAGTTTCACCACCAGTAACACCACCAACAGCTGAAGAGAAAACTCCACATCTTGCAGCATCGCCTCCACAGTTTCATAGCCAATACCCAAAACTTGCGGCCATTTTAAAGCCACAATTCCCACACACAACCCACCAATTACCGGATGAACAAACCGGGGAATTTTACCCAACCAAGCAAAACCTTTAATATGTCCCCGAAAGCAACGTCCAGCAGTTTGAATAGCTTGAGTGTAAGTCAGGGATACCAGGCTAGCCAGTAAACCCAAACCCATGTACAAAGGCAACTCCAAAGGACTGCGAACCTCATAAACAGGCAAACTAAAAGCAGGTTGAGCCCCCAAACCAATTTGAGCAATTAAAGCCGAAACCACAGCAGCTAACAGAACAACGCTAACCGCAGAAGTGGCAAAAGTAGTTCCTAATACCACTTCTAAAGCAAAAAACACCCCTGCGATCGGCGCATTAAACCCCGCCGCCAAACCTGCCGCCGCCCCAGCACCTAAAAGTAACCGATGTCGTTCTTGAGAAACTTGGAGAACTTGACCGAGTAACATTCCGAAATTAGCGCCAATTTCCACACTTGGCCCTTCTGGACCCAAAGAAGCCCCAGTTCCCAAAGATACGGAAGCAGCGACCATTTTCGCCACTGGTCTAAGTTGGCGGGACATATCATTTAAGGAACCCTGAGTAGCTGCAATCATCGAAGAAATGCTAGGCCCTAAATCTTGCCAGCGCCAACGCATTAAACCGACAATTAAACCCCCAAGAGTAGGAACGCAAGCCAAAGTCCAAGCACCCCAACCAGAGATTAGTCCCATGAAATGTTCTAGGGTGAGACTGTGGATAAGTTCAATCAAATAGTGAAAAGTGACAATTCCCATGCCAGTTCCACCACCGATAAGTACTGCTAACAGCATGACTACAGTTTCTGGTGATGGCTGGAGGCGATTGAGAAGTCTTGTAAACAGGGGAGAAGAGTGAGAGATAGAATCAGAATTCGCCATATCTGGCAAAGGTTGTTGATTTACAGTTAAATCAACTGGAGGGATGGGAGTCATTATTTATAAAGGTGAGTATATAAAGTATTTAGAGAAAGCTTAAATTTTGTGACAGGCTTCTCATCTAGATTTTAACGATAATGGAAACTAAAAGTATGTAGTTTTGCCAGCCAACAAGGGTAAACTAGTGTTGTGGAATGATATGCAAATTTGTCTTTGAATAAATTTATCTTTAACTTGCCGTCCTTACGGGAAATATGAAATCTTTAATTAAAGATGGGTTTTGGTTGAAGCTATCTCTGATAGTACTAACTCATCGCAGTGACCAATCGTAAGCTGGGCGCTATGCGTGACAGCATGGTTAGTAAATTCGCAACTGAAAAAAGGCACAACCTGTGGAAAAGTAGGAAATTCTGATGAATGCTCACACCTTTGACGGCCATTCTGTTACTTGCCCAATTTGTTATCGTTCTCAGGCAAGGAAGCTGAGTAACTTGGGTGGTGGACTCTATATGTGTCCTTATTGCCATGAACGCTTTGTGATTAGTCAAAGCGGTCATTATGTGAGAGACCCTCTCTCGATTCCGAGACACAGAACTGATGGGCAAATGCTACGTCGCCAAAGTCGTCCTTTGGCACGGATGAGTCGTGATTTTCGGATTGCCAAACCAATTTCTTTAATTGCTATCATTTGCAGTGCTATTTTCTTAGGTTATACTATGGCGAATTTAGATGAAAGACCTGGGGAGAAAAATCCTATTCAGCAAGTTATGGATTGGGTTACTAAAACTATGAATTGATTTTATGAGCTTTCCCCGCATAGAGTTTGCGGGGATTTTTGCTTTTGTAGTTTAGTAGTTCACTAGTATTTGCCTTTGGTAATTAAAACCCAACTAGCTTCTGGTTTGGGGGTATTGGTTTCCACTCGATCGATTATTTGCACAGGTTCTAAGTTGATTTTTTTGGGGAAAGACGATCTGAGTAAAAAGTAGGGGGAGGATTCTGTTTGCCAAATTTTTTCTAGGGTGTCTTGGGTGGCGGGAATAACTTGGCGTTCGCTGTAAAAGTTTAGTGAGGGGCGGAAGTTGGGATAGGATGTATAAATTTTTTGGCCTGGGGGAATATTGCTTTTTTGGATCATTTGGGCAACTGGTTTTACTGGGTATTGTTCGGTTAGTTCCCATACCCAGTTATCGGAGTTCATCAGGAGAAATAGGGAGAGGTAACTGCCCCAAAATAAAATGATGATGAATTGCAGGTCGCGTTTAAACATTAATACAATGGCGATCGACATTGTTAATGCTATAGCTGCTAAAATTAGCACTAAATCTGTTTCTAGTTGGGGTGCGAATCTGGCAAAGTAAATGCAGCCTGCCCAAGAACCAATAATTAGTATGCTTAAAAGTGCAAACCAATAACGGGGAAAGGGTTTACTGCTGGGCCAGTTCCAAAGTTCGGCTAATTGTGCGCCGATTAATAGGGCTAATGCTGGGTAGATTGGTAGGACGTACCAGGGTAGTTTGGTGATCATGATTGAGATCGCTAATAGATAAATACTGCTCCAAACTAGGATTAATTTAGCCCAACTGAGATTGCGATTTTCCCAAGCTAAAATTACGCTTTTGGGGAGAAAGATTAACCAGGGCCAATTATATTTGAGGATTTCTAAGATGTAGTACCAAGGTGGGCCAGCGTGATTATCAACTCGGTCCCAAATTCGCTTCAGGGATTGGTTTAAAATGCCTTGGTTGATGAAGGTTTGAACGTAAGTTGGATTGGGATGTAGTAGTTGGGCGGCATACCAAAATGTGGCGGGTAAACTGCCGATGATGATGCCACTCCAGAAGTATATTGAGGTGAGTAATCTTGGGGTGTCCCAGGCGATAAATGCTAGTGCGATCGCACCTAATAATAAACTTAAAACACCTTTTGTTAAAGCAATCAATCCTAATCCAATACCCACACCTAAGCAGTAACGTAAGTCACGACGACAACGCAATAAACACCAAATTGTCAAGAGAAAAAAGCACAATATCGCCCCGTCTAACATGGCTAAACGTCCATGACGCACCACTGGCAATAAGGTGAGGTAAACTAAGGCGCTAAATATTGCCCACAGCCTTCTGGGGAAGATTTCTCGCCCAATGCTGTAAAGTAGTGGCACGGAAAGGGCGGTTAAGATCGATCCGGGTAGGCGGGTTGTCCACTCATTAATAATTCCGGTAATTGAATAGGTGGTGGCGATGAGAATATGAACTAAGGGTGGTTTGTTGATGTAAGCGTCTCCGGCTAAAGTAGGATAAAGCCAGCGTAACGATCCTTCGGGTGCTAGGGCGATTTCACGGGCAACTTGGGCGACTATTCCTTCATCCCAGTCGCGCAAAGGCAGACCACCTAGATTGGCTAGATAAAGAGTTAATGCTGCTATTAGTAAGCCGATGACCCATAAGCGGTCTAGCAAGATTTCGGTGCGATACATTTGGGTTGTTGGCTGACGCAGCTGAAACAGTTTCCGGTACATGGTGGTCTAACTCACGATAAGAAAATCTAGAAATATTTATCTGGTGATAGATGTTAATAATCAAATCTAAGTTAATATTGTAAAGATTATTGTAATCCTAGCCCTGTCAAATCGACTCAGGTTGGATCGCTAAATTATTTTTTGCCGCAGTCAGGTAAATGTCAGTAGTGGGAATACCACTGGGCTTTAACCTTAGATCTGAATTGTGCAAGACTTTTAGTAAGTTGGGCGCTGGTTTTGTCTAATCCCCCGATTCATCAAGGTGATGTTACCAGTACTTGACAGGAATATTATTATTTATGTGGAATACAATTTGTTTTCCGATCGCTTACATCTTAGTTGATGTTGATGCCGAGTTAGTTGGTGGATTAGAAAATATCATTATTGCTAGTTGCTACTTTTTAATTAGCTTGTTAATATTGCGCGATTTATGGCAGGAGCGAAAACTATCAATTAATTGGTTAACTATATTAATTGCAAGTTTGTTTTTAATTGGTAGCGGAAGCTACTTTTTTCCGAATTTGATAATGGTGAGTGAAAGTAATCTTTTCCGGGGACAGATGGGGGGAGATTGGGTGGGGTTAATACCTGCGATCGCATTTTTTATCATATATCAACGTTATCAATTTTTCCTGTCTTCGATTAACACTATTGAAGCTAAACAAGATTTAGAAAAAAAATTGCAAGAGACTAGAGAAAAGCTACAACAAAATAGTCAATTTTTGCAAGAAGCTCAAGTTAATTTAGAGAAGATTCAAGAACATTTAGCACAAGTCGAAAGGTTAACTATTTTAGGTCAATTAGTTTCTGGAGTTACTCATGAAATTAATAATCCAATTAATTTTATTTATGGGAATTTGCCCTATTTAGATGAGTATAGCCAAGGATTGCTGAAAGTTATTGATGCTTACCAAGCTAGTTATGCAACTAATGCTGAAATTGAGAAGGTGATAGAAGAGACTGATTTGGATTATGTGCGATCGGACTTTCCTTATATTATTGATTCTGTTAAAGTCGGAGCAGATAGAATTCGCGAATTAGTCCAAAATTTGCGAAATTTTTATGGCTCGGATGAGTCTCAAATGAGACTAGCAGATATTAATTTAAGCCTCGAGAGTAGTTTGTTATTACTGTATAATTTTTACAAGAATAAGGTACAAATAATTAAGCAACTCGATGAATTACCGCCTGTAAAATGTTATATTAGTCAAATCAACCAAGTGTTTTTGAGTTTGCTTGGTAAGGCAATTAGTGCTTTATTGGAATCTGAAAATAATTGCCAAAATTCATCAAAAAAGCAGATTATTATTCACACAAGAAAAATCAGTAATGATGCTGTATCGATACAAATATCATTGAATCGAGAGATTAAAGAACCAATATTTGAGACAATTTCAAATCCGAAATTAATTGGAATAGGAACTAGTTTAGGTTTGCCAATTTCCCAAAAGATTATTACTGAAGTACATCAAGGAAACATTTATTATCAATCTAAATTAGGGGAAGGAACAATTTTTACCATTGAGTTACCAATCAATCAACTTTGACTGGAGGGTTACGCGATCGCCTAACCCATCAAAAAAATGTTGTTTCTCCCAATAGATAGATGAAACAAAAACCGCGGTTCTGCTTTACTTTAATTGCTAAATTAGCTGTAAAGGAAATAATTTCCATGAATCTCAATCTCAATAAAATTAGCAATAAAGTAAAAAATTCAATTAGTGAATTACCTGCATCGCCCCCACCAGAACAAGAAGGAATTCGAGAATTATTAGAACACCTACAAAGGAGAATAGAAGGCGATGAAAATTTACCGACAGCAAACAAAGCTGAAGCATTAAGCCAAGTTCAAGCATTAGTAGAGGCTGCGAAGAATGCCGGAATTGAAGAACATCGGAGTATCGCATTTTCCGCACTGCAAAGATTAAAAGGAATTGTCAAAGAAGCACCAAAAGCTAATAATTTTAAAGAAGCTTGCGAAAATATTTTACCGCAAATCGCTACAGTATTTGGTTTATGACCCACATTCCCTAGTTGAAGCTGAGTTAGTGATAAGCTAAATGTTGTTGGAAAAAAATGCCACCGAAAGTAAAACTAAGACAAGGCAAGTATTAGTATTTAAAAAGCCAAGCGATTAACTGTTAGCTAATATGGGAGATTAGAAAATGCAACTTCCTCCTTTCCCCAGTCCTTTGAAATCACTAAAAACTACTATTACCTCTGGTGTAATAATTTTTGCAGGGCTATTTACAAGTTTTGAAATTGGCGATCGCGCACAGGCGATCGTAGTTTCAGGCGGTAAAAGAAAAAGTATAAGTAGTTACGATCAAGTTAAAATCGAACCACCCATTAGTTTTTGATAGCGGTATTCTAACTCGGCTTTTAGCAACGAATTCTGTAAATGTTGGTCTTGCAACATAACTAATTCTGCGGCATCTCGCGCCAAATTTAAAACTTCTTGATCTTCTACTAAACTGGCTAAAGCAAAGTCTGGTAAACCAGATTGTCTAGTTCCTAAAACTTGCCCTGGACCCCGAAAACGCAGATCCATTTCTGAGATAAAAAAGCCGTCTTGAGATTGTTCTAAAACACTTAGACGTTGCCGGGAATCTGCACTAGTGCTACTACTCATTAATAAACAATGAGATTTGTGAGTACCTCTGCCAACTCTACCTCGTAATTGGTGTAATTGAGATAAGCCAAAACGTTCGGCATTTTCGATTAACATTACTGTGGCGTTTGGTACATCCACACCGACTTCAATTACTGTTGTCGCTACTAATATTTGGGTTTGATTTTCCCGGAAATCATTGATTGCTTGATCTTTTTCCGCTGAAGTCATGCGACCATGAAGTAAGCCAACTTTAAATTCAGGAAACACGCTTTCTTGTAGTTTCTCATATTCTACGGTTGCTGCCCGAACATCTAATTTTTCTGACTCTTCCACTAAAGGTAAAACAATATAAACTTGTCTACCTTGCACAAGTTCTCGGCGGATTAAATCGTAAGCTTGATTGCGTTCTCTTCCTGATAAAGCTACGGTATTAATTGCTTGTCTTCCGGGTGGTAATTCGTCGATTTGACTAACATCTAAATCGCCGTGTAAAGTTAAGGCTAAGGTGCGAGGAATTGGGGTGGCTGTCATAGTTAAAACGTGAGGTTGTGCGCCTTTTTGTTGTAGTTTGGCGCGTTGATGAACGCCGAAACGATGTTGTTCGTCAATTACTACTAAACCTAAACTATGAAAGTTAACTTTATCTTGAATTAGGGCGTGTGTTCCGACTAATAAAGGTAATTCTCCGGTTTCTAATTGGGCGTGAATTTCTCGACGTTTGGCGGTTTTAGTGGAACCTGTGAGCAATTCTACGGGCAAATGTAGGAGGTTAAACCAACTAACTAGTTTGCGATAATGTTGTTCGGCTAATACTTCTGTGGGTGCCATTAATGCGGCTTGATAACCTGCTTGAATGGCGGCAAGAATGGCGACTACTGCTACTACTGTTTTGCCTGCGCCTACGTCTCCTTGAACTAGGCGATTCATGGGGGTAGTTTTTTGTAAGTCGTTGAGGATATCGTTGATTACTCTTTGTTGTGCGCCTGTTAATTTAAAGGGTAATACTTGATAGAATTTTTCGACTAATTGACCTGTGGGGGCTAAAATTGCGGAGGCTTGAGTTTGGCGTAATGTTTGACGGCGTTTGAGAAATCCTAGTTGTAAATAAAAGAATTCGTCGAAAACTAAGCGTCTTCTAGCGGCTTCTTTGCTGTCGCTATCTGTGGGAAAATGAATGTTATTAATGGCTTCTGGTAGTTTAATTAATCCGTAGCGATCGCGCAATCCCCGCACCAAAGGATCTTCAATTTTCGCGGTTGCTGGTAACACTGCCATTACTGCTTGTCGCACAACATCCGCGGGAACTCCTTCAGTTAAAGGATAAACTGGAACGACTCTGCCAATATTAATTGATTCAATATTATCTCCCGGACTGGCTAACATTTCCATTTCGGGATCTTGTAAAGTTAAACCATATTTAGTTTCTTTTACTAACCCAGATGCAGCAATGATCGATCCTACAGGATAACGCCGTTTAATTGATTCTTGCCAACCGCGATTACTATATTGATTACCTGCAAAAAATCTACTCAAGCGCATTTTTGCATAACGATCTTGCAAGACTATTTCTAATATAGTTAATTTCTTGTTTTTCGGACTAGTAAAACATTCACAGCGTTTAATTGTGGCGACAATAGTAACTGTTTCGCCAGCTTCTAATTGAGAAATGTCAACTCGGCGAGAATAATCTATGTGATCGCGAGGATAATAAAATAGTAAATCTCGAACTGTATAAAGTCCTAATTTAGCTAAATGTCTACTTTTGGTAATTCCTAATTTTGGGACTTCTGTTAAAGGTTGATCTAAGGAAATTTCTAGTTGAGGAGTTGGGAGTTGGGAGTTGGGAATTGGTAATTCTTGTAATGTTTCTTGGGTTTCCGGTTCTTCTGTGGGGTTACTTCTTCGTTGCCAAACTTTTTGACACTCTGCTTCGGAAGCTTGCAGAAATGACTTTGCTAATTTTACTAAATTTTCTCGATCGCTAATCGGCAAATTAGGATACTTAGCAAATTTACTAGCCATTTCCTGCCAGTTTTTCCGCCATTCTGAATCTAAAAGTTTGGGAGGTTTACCAAAAGTTAAGCAGAGAAATTCACTAAAGCGGTATTGATTGCCTATTAAGTCAACAAAACCGTTTTTCTCTTCTACTTCTAAGGCTTTTTGCCATCGCACCCAATCAGGTTGAGAATTAACCATAAACCAACTTGCCGATTTTCGATTTGGGATTTTGGATTTTCGATTTATAGTTTAACAAATCAGCAGGAAAAGAGGTATATTACCATCACAAATGACCCATAATAATTATTCATCAAACCAACTGGCACGCCAAGCTAATTCCGCTTCAGCAACAGCTTTTTCTCTTTGTTTTTTTTGATATTCTCGGCGGGTGGTATGCAGCCTGACGGAGAGGTTTCTAATTTGTTGACGCAAGCTTGTCAAGGTGGAATCAGGAAACTCGATTTCGGACAAACGGAGATGAATAGTAACTAAATGTGTAACGGTAGAACTTTGGGATTCTCGATCGCTTTCTGTCTCAATTACTAAGTTTAATAAATTTGGTGGTCCCGGCATTGTTTCCGCTGCTGCTTCCACTTTAGCGGCTGCTTCTAACACAGGTTCTGGGAGTTTTTTCGGTAATAATCCGGCTTGTTGTAACTTTAAGTTACTGTCGCGGGAGAGTTTTTGCAGAGTTTTAGCGATCGCATTTTCTAATCTTTCCTGCCATTGCAACAAAGCTTCTGGATTAGTAATATTTGTATTTGGCTTTTCCGTTGTCGCTTCTGCATGAATTTCCTCAGACTCAGACTCAGAAAAAGGCTTTTCCTCACTGCTTTCCTGTTGTTCTATTTCGGCAATACTTTCCTCAATTAATTCCCGAAGTTCGCTAATTTCCAGTTCATTTATGGTAAGGATTTTAGGTTTTGCCTCCATCGGCGAGTTAACTTTAACACTTAACTCTTGTGCAGTTCGATCTGCCAATTCTTTAATTGTTTGTTGCAACTTTTGCCGCTGATTAAAAGACAAACTGAGAAATTCTTCTGGATAACTTTGAGTACATAAATGATATGTTGCTAAAATCAGCTGTTGCCGCATTACTTTACCTAAAGCAGTCAAATAACGGCTGTAGATATTGTAAAATTCTTCTGCTAGTTCTGCGATCGTCTGTTCTAGTACTCCAATTTCCCGTTCAATTCTCTCAATTGCTTTAGCCATAACTTTTACTGAAAATACACAAAGCATTGCGGTATTAAATTAAGATTACCGCAATGCTGGAAATCTGGAAAAGTATCAATAATTTAGGTAATTTTTTCTGGTGCGTCAGAAAAGCGCAAAACTCTGTGATTTTTTCAGATTTTTGTCTGACGCACCCGACAAAGTTGGGATTACTGTTTTCCTCCCATTTGGGCTGCTACTTCTTCGGCAAAGTTGCTTTCTGCTTTTTCTAGTCCTTCACCGAGAACAAAGCGCACAAAGCGGCGAACTTGAATATTTTCACCCAACTGAGCTACATTTTGCTTAATCAACTCTTCCACAGAGATATTTTGATCTTTAATGTAAGGTTGATCGAGCAAAGTCATTTCGGTGAGGCGTTTTTCAATCCGCCCTTGGACGATTTTTTCTTTGATGTTAGCTGGCTTATTAGCTAAATCTTCGCGTCCCATTTCGATCGCTTTTTCCTTTTCCACAATCTCAGCTGGGATATCGCTCACCTTAACATACTCAACGTTAGGGCAAGCGGCGATTTGCATCGCAATATTCTGCACTAAAGCTTTGAAACCTTCGGTACGGGCAACAAAGTCAGTTTGGCAGTTCACTTCCACCAAAACGCCGACTCTGCCACCAGTATGAATGTAGCTACCAACTAATCCATCTGTAGCTGCTTTGGTTTCAATTTTACCAGCTTTCAGCATTCCCTTTTGCCGCAGCCAGTCCATTGCCTTTTCAACATTACCTTCATTTTCTTGGAGTGCTTTTTTGCAATCCATCATTCCTGCACCCGTTTTTTGGCGCAGTTCTTGAACTAGTTTTGCAGATATTTCCGCCATCTCTTGCCCTTACCTAATCTAGTTTTTACGGATTGAACGTGATTATTCCTCAGTTTCTTCTTCTTCGTCAGAATCTACGAAATCACTCTCATCGTATTCCAGATCGTCTTCTGCGCCTTCGTAATCTTCGTAATCTTCTTCTTCAGCTACTTCTAGTTGACCGTGGCGACCTTCGTAAATCGCATCTGCCAACTTACCTATAATTAGCTTAATCGATCGAATCGCATCATCGTTAGCCGGAATCGGAATATCAACTACATCTGGATCGCAGTTAGTATCTAACAAAGAAACGATGGTTAATCCTAATTTCTGACATTCTTGAACTGCGTTATATTCCCGTTTCTGATCCACAATTAAAACCACATCGGGAATTTTCCGCATTAACTTAATACCGCCCAGGTATTTTTGCAGCTTTTCTAATTCCCGGCGCAAAACGGCAGCTTCTTTTTTCGGCAACAAATCGAGTGCGCCGCTTTCTTGCCGTCTTTCTAAATCTTTGAGGCGTTCGACTCTGGTTTTAATAGTTGTCCAGTTGGTTAGCATTCCACCTAACCAACGTTGGTTAACATAGTAAGCACCACAGCGAGAAGCTTCTTGGGCAATAATCCCAGCTGCTTGACGCTTGGTACCAATGAACAAGAATTTTTTGCCTTGTTCTGCCGCAGTTCGCATGAAGGTGTAAGCTTCCTCCATCAACTGAGCAGTTTGGACTAAATCAATAATATGTACCCCGTTACGAGATGTGTAAATGTAAGGGGACATTTTCGGATTCCAGCGGCGAGTTTGGTGTCCAAAGTGAACACCAGACTCCATCATTTGAGCCAAAGAAACAACTGGCATAATTTTTTAAACTCCTTTCGGGTTAATCCTCCATCTGAGGGGATTTCCAGTAACTTGCAGTCACAGAAACACCCGAAACCTCAGATGTGTGATTTTAGACAGCAATTCCTAAACTAACACAATTGGGCAAAGATTAGGGGAAAAGTTTTTCCTGTTATTCGGAAATTGTAAGTTCGTGGATATTTTTCAGCTGGGTTGCTGTCTTAGTAGCAGGATCGTAAGCCCAAGCTTTTAAGAGTATCCTACCTGTAGGTAAGGTGTTGGCTTTCACAGAAGTTGTCCAACCAGCGTTTTTGTAGCTGTCACTTTTGATCGCTTTGGCTACATCAGGTCTAGCTAAATTTACATTAGCGATCGCCACAATTTGATTACTATCTGGTAAGGTAATAATCACCTTTTCCGCTGGTTTAGTTTTTTCTGGAATGATTGCCCAACCAGTTAATGTCAGATTGCCAGTTTTGTTGACGTTATGTTTGAGTGCGCCAGAGTTATTTACGGCATCAAAAAAGCCATTTAAGACGGTGGGAGGTGGTGTCTGAAACTTAATTTCGCTGGCATCTTGCACACCCAAGCTGGAAATATTAATTGTCGTGGTTGCTGGTTTTTGTCCAGCAGGTGCAGTGGTGCTGACATTAGCGGCAGTATCAGCTGCGGGTGGGGTAGTGGTATTTGTTACATTTTGGTTACTATCAGAGCAAGCAGCTACTAAAATAGCTAATCCTGAAACCAGTCCTAAAAATTTTGCCCGATCAAGCATATTACATCTCAGATTAATAGTGAATTGCTGTATTTGGGGAAGCTGCTACTTCCTGCTAAAACATTTAACACCCAGTTGGGGTTATGAAAATAGCCATATTAACATAGCATATCTTTGCTATTTGCTGGAGATGTTAAGGGAGTGGGTTCAAGGCAAAGGGTAAAGGATTTGAGATTGGCAATTTTCGATTGTAGATTTGAGGCAGATTGAAAAGGAAAAATTTACAATTTCAAATCATTTGCGATCGATGCTTGATAAACTGCTTTAACGTTATACCAATTAAGGAAAATTCGGGCAATTTCTAGGGCTAATTGCGGTTTACCTTGGTTAATTAACGCTTGTAATAATGGGGCGAGAGTGCGTTCGTTGAGCCGACCACCTAAAGATAAAATTCCCCAAAGTAAACGGTGTAACCAAGTCATTTGAATCATCATTCTTACTTGCCAGCTGGGATGTTTTTCATAAAACAAAACTCCCATGCGTCCCCGTTGAATTTCTTTTTCAATTAAGTTGGGAATTTGATTTAATGAAAAGGGTGGATGCCAGTGGTAGCCAACAGCTGCGGGACATTTAATCAGTTTTAAACCGAGTTTTTTTAAGCGTACTCCTAGTTCTAAGTCTTCCCAACCGTAAAGTTGAAATCGGGTGTCAAATAGTCCAGCTTTTTCTAACCAATGTCGGGCAATAGCCACGTTTCCTGTAGCAAAATATGCGGCGGAAAAGTCGGTGATTTTATAAGGTTCAGAGGTAGGATTTTCAAAGTTACAAGTATTAACTACTCGACCGTAGGTAAAAAGCCGATCGCTCCCTAATTCCTGATATCCTGCTACTAAAGCCTCAGCATGGGCTTGCAAGAAATTTTCCGTTACTA
The DNA here is from genome assembly GCF_041929135.1 of Floridaenema fluviatile BLCC-F154. Taxonomy (NCBI): domain Bacteria; kingdom Bacillati; phylum Cyanobacteriota; class Cyanophyceae; order Aerosakkonematales; family Aerosakkonemataceae; genus Floridanema; species Floridanema fluviatile. Next base: position 166,693 of record NZ_JBHFNS010000070.1, read on the forward strand.
CTAAATCGCTATCAATAAATATAATTGTGTCACCGATCGCCTTTTCCACACCTAAATTTCGGGCAGCAGCTGGCCCTTGGTGACTTTGCTGCAATAATCGAACATGAGGCAGTTCGCCAGCGTCAGTTGCTAACCAAGACAAGGTATTATCGGTGGAACCATCATCTACTAAGACGATTTCGTAGCCAGTAATCGGGCTATTTGGGCTCAAATGCTGCTTTTCTAAAGCTTTGAGGCATTTTTCCAAAATCGGTTGACGATTATAAGTAGGAATGACAACGCTGAAAAACACCTGGAGGATAGCTCGCTGCTTTAGTTGGTCAAGGGTTTATGTTACTTGGCGATCGGCTGGGTGTCAATGTGGGGACTGGGGATTGGGGACTGGGGATTGGGGACTGGGGATTGGGGACTGGGGAAGATAGAAAACATTAATCGAAAATCTAAAATTCCCCATTGATTACCTAGTCCCTAATCCCTAGTCCCCAGTCCCCAGTCCCCAATCCCTAAAAAACTGTGCTTTGGTGGACAGATATCGATCGCTAATGATAGATAATAAAAGCTTGTCTTTTTAAGCTTTTGGTTTTATAGGAAAATTGGCGATGAAAGCACAGGATTTGAAAGGGAAAACCATTGCATTTGCCGGATCTGGGGGATTGGATAGTTGTACAATTACTCGTTGGTTAACAGATATTGGGGTCAATGTTGTCTGTTTTACTGCTGACTTGGGACAACCGGACGAGGAGGACATTGAAGCAGTTCGGCAAAGAATGTTGCAAGCTGGGGCGGTAGATTTTGTATTATTGCCTGCTAGGGATGCGATCGCCGAAGTCGGAGTAGATATAATTCAAGCACAAGCTTGTTATGAAGGACGCTATTGGAATACAACAGGAATCGCCCGCTGTGTATTAGCCAAAGCAATGATTTTGGAGATGAAAAAACGGGGATTAACTATTTTTAGTCATGGGGCGACTGGCAGAGGAAATGACCAAGTGCGCTTCCAATTAATTACTAATATGTTAGCTCCTGAATTTGAAGTTTACGCACCTTGGCGCGACGAGGAATTTTTAGCCCGTTTCCCCGGACGTAGCGAAATGATTGACTTTTGTCAAGAAAAAGGACTTACTGTTTCTGCTACTAAAGATAAACCTTATTCAACCGATGCCAATTTGTTAGGATTAACTCATGAATCGGGAATGTTGGAAGAGTTAACTACTCCAGCGCATTTTGTTAAACCAATTATGGGTTGTTATCCTGTTGATGCTCCTGATGAAACTGTAGAATTTACGGTAAGATTTGAACAAGGTCGTCCAGTAGCAATTAATGGTAATTCTGTGGGTTTGGTGGAAGCATTTTTGCAAACCAATGCTATTGGCGGAAAGTATGGTTTAGGGATTGGCACTCATTTAGTAGAAAACCGTTTTGTGGGGATTAAATCACGGGGAGTTTATGAAAGTCCAGGGGTTGAGTTGTTAGGCACTTGTTATGCTTATTTGTTGCAGTTAATTTTGGATCGTCGCGCCCGTGAGTTTTACGATCAGTTATCTTTATTAATTGCCAAACAAATCTATCAAGGTTATTGGTTTGATTTGGCAACGAAGATGGCGCTTCAGGCGATTAAATGTACCGCAGAGTTAGCGACGGGAACGATTAAAGTAGCGATTTATAAAGGAACAATTTCCTTTTTGGCGGCGACTGATGTAGCACATTCTTTATATTCGGAAGAAAACGCTTCAATGGAAGGTATCGGCAGTTATAATCATGCTGATTCTGAAGGTTTGTTGCGAGTGTTTGGCGTGAGTGCGAGAGTTTTGGCTACTAGCGGACAAGTGAAATTAACCGAATAGATTAAGCAAATCAGATCCCCGACTTCTTGAAGAAGTCGGGGATCTTTATAGTTAGATTTAAATTCGACCATAACTGGCTGTAAATCGTTGATTGGGTTGTTGTTGTTGGGATAACCAAGCCCACATTTGATCGCCGTAAGAAAAGTGCCACCATTCGTTGGGATGTTGTTGGAAGTTGGCACTTCGCATTACTTGAAATAACAATTGTCGATCGGCATGATATTGTTTTTCTGGGAAGTCGTTACTGTTAGCAAAGTAGTCGGGATAGGAAACTGGGGAAATTTCATCGATGGCGGAACCCATGTTAACTAAGTTACCATTTTCATCAACTAAGGTAATGTCGATCGCTGCGCCTGTACTGTGGGGTGGTGGGGTGTTTGGATTAAGGCTCGGTACTGCCCAAAATTGATATACTTGTTGCCAAAGTTCATCAATTTGGGTTTGGCTTAATTGTTCTAGGTTTAGTTGTTGGTTGTTGACTAGTTCGGTAAAGGTATAATCAACCATAAATTGTTGTACTGCTACTGGTCGATAAGCGTCAAAAATCAGGATTCGCCAGTGAGGATGGGTTTGTTGGAGTTGATTTTGGGCTTGGATTAGGTTTTCGAGGACAGTTTCTCGGAGATAGTAAGGTGAGAGTTTGCCGTAGGGAGCATGGAGTTTTTGGTAGGCGTGGGGTGTTTGGGCGGCGAATTTTTCTAGGGGAATGGGTGTTAGGGGTTCGCCACATTCTAAAATCGGGATTTTTTGGTAGGGTTTCATTGTCCGGTTGCGCGAATGGGTGGGTGTTTTTAGTGAGTGTGGTTTGTTTGTGCCTCAAATGGTTAATTTACAAGAGTTTGCAGTTTTTTGGGGGAAAATCTGTTCCGCGCAAAGTTTGTAATGCTTGTGGGGTAAGGGTTTTGGCAAAAATGCGCTTGCGGGGGATTTACAGGTTGTGGGCTGAAATGATAGATTTATTTTGTTCCGCGAAACTGTACCTCGAAAATTAAATATATTCAGGGTTTCGGAGTGCCGCTGTTGAAACTTCAATTAATCCCTTTCAGGGATTGAAACCCCGATGTTAGTGATGTTGCGGCTTTCCCTGCCAGGTTGAAACTTCAATTAATCCCTTTCAGGGATTGAAACCAGGAAGCCTGAGCAAGTGCAATGGTGCATTTGGAAGTTGAAACTTCAATTAATCCCTTTCAGGGATTGAAACACCCAATGTTTGGCTACAAAAGTTCCAGTTTTTGTTAAAGTTGAAACTTCAATTAATCCCTTTCAGGGATTGAAACTTAGCAAGATCAAGTTTTTCTTGATATATTTCCTGTTGAAACTTCAATTAATCCCTTTCAGGGATTGAAACGTATTTGCGTACACTTAGAAGGAGAAGAGATAAAAGTTGAAACTTCAATTAATCCCTTTCAGGGATTGAAACCCCTTGGCTGCGGCGGCGGCTGCATCGACAACCTTCGGGTTGAAACTTCAATTAATCCCTTTCAGGGATTGAAACTTAGATCTTTTAAGTTTGAAAATAGAATTTACTAGTGGGTTGAAACTTCAATTAATCCCTTTCAGGGATTGAAACTTTTCATTTTGGATATTCCATCAATCAATCCCGTTGAAACTTCAATTAATCCCTTTCAGGGATTGAAACTACCGGAGCACTGTATCCGCGACCTTATGGAAGCGGTTGAAACTTCAATTAATCCCTTTCAGGGATTGAAACTCTTAGTAATAAAAAAGTCGGGGAAAAAATAATTAAATTTGGTTGAAACTTCAATTAATCCCTTTCAGGGATTGAAACAAATCTTCTGCTTCTTCTTCTTCTGATCAAAGATTTCACTTGTTGAAACTTCAATTAATCCCTTTCAGGGATTGAAACTTGTGGGTTCGTATTCCTCCACTGTTGGGGGGAATGTTGAAACTTCAATTAATCCCTTTCAGGGATTGAAACAGCTCCCCACAGTGCCAAACATTAGCTGATTGGCAGAGGTTGAAACTTCAATTAATCCCTTTCAGGGATTGAAACCTTAGAATTAGCTCATAGCAGTACACCTTACACAGGTTGAAACTTCAATTAATCCCTTTCAGGGATTGAAACCTGCCATCGCTGGCATAGCGGGAGATAGCATTGTTTGTTGAAACTTCAATTAATCCCTTTCAGGGATTGAAACGAGAGAAGATCTGGCAATGGATGTAATTAAGGCTTTGTTGAAACTTCAATTAATCCCTTTCAGGGATTGAAACAAAGCTATGCTTAACTGATTTATAAAAACCTTCAGAATGTTGAAACTTCAATTAATCCCTTTCAGGGATTGAAACGTCATTATTAATGTTGCAATTATTTTTAGTGATAAGGTTGAAACTTCAATTAATCCCTTTCAGGGATTGAAACTGATGGTCAGGAAGATATTTTTTATTTTTCATCTGGTTGAAACTTCAATTAATCCCTTTCAGGGATTGAAACTTCAGGGGAATATAAAGACATCTCATTTCCTCATGCTAAATAGTTGAAACTTCAATTAATCCCTTTCAGGGATTGAAACAAGGAACTCTGGGAACAATCACTCTTTGTTTTTTCTAGGTTGAAACTTCAATTAATCCCTTTCAGGGATTGAAACTCGGTGCCCTGCTTCTGCTCCCTGCTCCCTCCCGGTTGAAACTTCAATTAATCCCTTTCAGGGATTGAAACTGAATCTTGCGCCTTTTTCCAGACCAAACTCTTTGTTGAAACTTCAATTAATCCCTTTCAGGGATTGAAACGACAAAAACGGGAGAATTAAACCCGTAAACCTGTTGAAACTTCAATTAATCCCTTTCAGGGATTGAAACGAGGAACTACAACACGACGAAGGCGTACAACAAGAGTTGAAACTTCAATTAATCCCTTTCAGGGATTGAAACGTTTAGCTGGGGGATAATTCCCCCTTTGAATCATGTTGAAACTTCAATTAATCCCTTTCAGGGATTGAAACGAAAAATCTAGTAATCGCTGCCCAAC